>NZ_JBRCLD010000075.1:0-16038 GCF_053487655.1 Thermaurantiacus sp.
CACCGCCTACGACCAGATCGACAAAGCGCCCGAGGAGCGCGAGCGCGGCATCACCATCTCGACGGCCCATGTCGAGTATGAGACGGAGAAGCGCCACTATGCCCATGTCGACTGCCCTGGCCACGCCGACTATGTGAAGAACATGATCACGGGTGCAGCGCAGATGGACGGCGCCATCCTTGTGGTCTCGGCAACTGATGGCCCGATGCCGCAGACGCGCGAGCATATCCTTCTTGCCCGGCAAGTCGGCGTGCCGGCGCTGGTCGTCTTCATGAACAAGGTCGACATGGTCGACGATCCCGAGATCCTCGAGCTTGTCGAGCTTGAGGTGCGCGAGCTCTTGTCAAAGTATGAATTCCCGGGCGACGAGATTCCGATCATCAAGGGCTCGGCGCTGATGGCCCTTGAAGATAAGAAGCCCGAGATTGGCAAGCAGGCGATTCTTGAGCTGATGCGGGCAGTCGATGAATATATCCCGCAGCCTGAGCGTCCGCTCGACAAGCCGTTCCTGATGCCGATTGAGGATGTGTTCTCGATTTCAGGCCGCGGCACGGTGGTGACCGGCCGAGTCGAGACGGGAGTCATCAAGGTGGGCGAGGAAGTCGAGATCGTCGGCATCCGAGACACGGCCAAGACGGTCGTGACTGGCGTTGAAATGTTCCGGAAGCTGCTGGATGAGGGGCGGGCCGGCGACAACATCGGCGCGCTGCTCAGGGGCACCAAGCGCGAGGATGTTGAGCGCGGCCAAGTGCTGGCGAAGCCCGGCTCGATCACGCCGCACACCGAGTTCAAGGCGGAAGTCTATGTGCTGTCGAAGGATGAGGGTGGCCGCCACACGCCGTTCTTCGCCAACTATCGGCCGCAATTCTATTTCCGCACGACGGACGTGACGGGAACTGTTGAGCTTCCTGCCGGCACCGAGATGGTCATGCCGGGTGAGAATGTCCAGCTCGGCGTCAAGCTGATTGCCCCGATCGCCATGGACCAGGGCCTGCGCTTTGCCATCCGCGAAGGCGGCCGCACGGTCGGCGCGGGGGTTGTCTCGCAAATCGTCAAGTAGTAACAACCGCGACCCGGCTGGTCGCTGATTCGTTCAGCGGCCGGCCGCTCGCTTTTTTGGAGAGACGGGTTCGGAAGCCAGAAACATGGAAACGCAGAATATCCGGATCAGGCTCAAGGCCTTCGACTACCGGGTGCTGGACACGGCGACGAACGAGATCGCCGAGACGGCCAAGCGCACCGGGGCCGATGTGCGCGGGCCGATCCCGCTCCCAACCCGGATTGAGAAGTTCACGGTGAACCGTTCGCCGCACATCGACAAGAAGTCACGCGAGCAGTTCGAGGTGCGGACCTACAAGCGGCTTCTTGATATCGTGAAGCCGACGCCGCAGACGGTTGATGCCTTGATGAAGCTTGACCTTGCTGCGGGTGTCGATGTGGAGATCAAGCTGCAGGGCTGAAGCCCGGCAGGAGCGGGCGGGGACGCCCGTGACACGCCCCGGAGACATGCCGAAGGGGCCTCTGTTGGAGAGGACGAAAGATGCGAACCGGCGTGATCGCCAGGAAGGTGGGCATGACCCGCCTGTTCACGGAAGACGGTGCCCATGTGCCCGTGACTGTGCTGGCGCTCGAAGACAATCAGGTGGTGGCCCAGCGCACGGCCGCGCGTGACGGCTATGTCGCATTGCAAGTGGGCGCGGGCGCGGCCAAGGCGAAGAACTTGACCAAGCCGGAGCGTGGCCATTTCGCTGCGGCGGAAGTTGCGCCCAAGGCGCGGCTGGCGGAATTCCGGGTGACCGAGGATGCGCTCGTCGCTGTCGGCGCCTCGCTTTCCGCCAGCCATTTCGTGCCCGGCCAGCTCGTGGACGTGACTGGCACCACCCAGGGCAAAGGCTTTGCAGGGGCGATGAAGCGCTGGGGCTTTGGCGGGCTGCGCGCAACCCACGGGGTTTCGGTTTCGCACCGCTCGCACGGGTCAACTGGCAACCGACAGGATCCGGGCCGCGTATTCAAGAATAAGAAGATGGCGGGCCATATGGGGGATCGCCAGCGCACCCAGCAGAATCTCCTGATCATCGAGACCGATCCTGTGCGCGATCTCCTGTTCGTGCGCGGCTCGGTGCCGGGCGCGAAGGGCAGCTGGCTTCTCGTTCGCGACGCCGTCAAAGCGCCACGGCCTGAGGCGGCACCGTATCCGGCCGGGCTCAAGGCGGCTCTGGCTGGCGCGCCAGAGGCGGCAGCTTCAGATACGCCAGCTGATGCGCCTGCGGGGAGCGAAGAGCAATGAAGGTCGAAGTGAAGACCCTCGCCGGTGGCACTGCCGGCGAGCTCGAGCTTCCGGACTCGGTGTTCGCGATCGAGCCGCGCGCTGACATCCTCCACCGGGTCGTCACCTGGCAGCTCGAGAAGCGCCGGGGCACGGCGCGGGCTGCGCGCGAACGCTCTGATGTTGATCGCACGGGCAAGAAGTTCGGCCGCCAGAAGGGCAGCGGTGCCGCCCGCCACGGCAACCGGGCCGCGCCCCAGTTCATCGGCGGTGGCAAGGCCCACGGGCCCCGCCGGCGCGATTTCGACCCGGCGCTCAACAAGAAAATCCGTGCGCTTGGCTTGAAGTGCGCCCTCTCAGCCAAGGCGCGCGACGGCAAGCTCGTCGTCGTCGACAATCTGGCACTCGAGGCCGCGAAGACGAAGCTGCTGAAGGAAGGTCTCGAGAAGCTCGGCGTTGCCAATGGCTTGTTCGTCGATGGTATTGCCGTCGACGTCAACTTCGCGCTCGCCAGCCGCAACCTCTACAAGGTGGATGTGCTCCCCGCTGTCGGTGCCAATGTCTACGATATCCTCAACCACGACCACCTGGTGCTGACGCGTGCTGCTGTTGAAGCGCTCGAGGCCCGGCTTGCCGGTCGGTCCGCGGTGCAAGCGGAGGCCTGACCATGGCAAGAACGAAGACAGCAGCGATTGATCTCAAGCACTATGATGTGGTCTTGCGGCCGGTCATTACCGAGAAGACGACTCGCATTGGCGAGCACAACCAGGTCGTCTTCGAAGTGGCGCCTGGTGCTTCCAAGCCGGACATCAAGGCTGCAGTCGAGGCCCTGTTCGATGTGAAGGTCAAAGCGGTCAACACGCTCCTTGCCAAGGGCAAGAGCAAGCGCTGGCGCGGCCGGCCCTACACCAGGTCGGACACCAAAAAGGCGATCGTGACGCTGGCCGAAGGTCAGTCGATCGATGTGACGACGGGAGTCTGAGGCGATGGCGCTCAAGAGTTTCAACCCGACGAGCCCGGCCCGGCGCGGCCTTGTCCTCGTCGACCGGTCGGCGCTGTGGAAGGGCAAGCCGGTGAAGTCGCTGACCGAAGGCAAGACCCGGACGGGCGGCCGCAACAACATGGGCCATGCCACTTCGCGTGGCATCGGCGGCGGCCACAAGCAGCGCTACCGTCGCATCGACTTCAAGCGTCGTCGCTTTGACGACCCGGCAACGGTGGAGCGGCTGGAATATGACCCGAACCGCTCGGCGTTCATTGCGCTCATCAAATATGGCAATGGCGATCTCTCCTACATCCTTGCACCCCAGCGCCTGGCGCCAGGTGACACGGTGGTCGCAGCCAAGAAGGCGGACGTGAAGCCAGGCAATGCGATGGAGATCGGCCAGGTGCCGGTTGGGACCATTGTCCACAATGTCGAGTTGAAGCCAGGCAAGGGGGGGCAGCTTGCGCGCGCGGCTGGCACTTTCATCCAAGTGGTCGGCCGCGACCGCGGGATGGTCATCATCCGCCTCAATTCGGGCGAGCAGCGCTATGTGCGCGCGGAGTGCATGGCAAGCGTGGGTGCAGTCTCCAATCCCGACAATGCCAACCAGAACCTCGCCAAGGCCGGCCGCGCCCGCTGGCTGGGCAGGCGGCCGCTCACTCGTGGCGTCGCCAAGAACCCCGTTGACCACCCGCACGGTGGTGGCGAGGGCCGGACCTCGGGCGGGCGGCATCCGGTGACGCCCTGGGGCAAGCCGACCAAGGGCGCCCGCACCCGCAGCAACAAGGCGACGGACAAGATGATCATCCGCAGCCGCCACGCCAAGAAGAAGAGGTAAGATGGCACGTTCCGTCTGGAAGGGTCCGTTCGTCGACCTGCATCTTCTGAAGAAGGTGCAGGCCGGCAGCCGTGGGCCGATCAAGACCTGGTCGCGGCGTTCGACCATCCTCCCCGAGTTCGTCGGCCACACGTTCAATGTCTACAACGGCCGCAAGTTCATTCCGGTCGTGGTCAATGAGGACATGGTGGGCATGAAGCTCGGCGAGTTCGCCCCGACTCGCACCTTCCATGGCCACGCAGCCGACAAGAAATCGAAGAGGTAGGCAATGTCGAAACCCGCGTCCCCCCGCAAGGTCGACGACAAGGAAGCGCTTGCCGTTGCGGCTGCCGTGCGCGGCAGCCCCTATAAGCTCAACCTGGTCGCCGGCCTTATCCGGGGCCGAAAAGCCGAAGAGGCAGTCAACATCCTCACCTTCTCGAAGAAGAAGATGGCGGTTGACGTGAAGAAGTGCCTGCAGTCTGCGATCGCGAATGCCGAGAACAACCACAATCTCGATGTCGACCGGCTGGTTGTGAAGGAGGCGAGCGTGGGCAAGGCGCTGACGATGAAGCGGTTTGCAACGCGCGCCCGCGGCCGCTCGGCCCGCATTGTCAAGCCCTTTGCGCGGCTTCGGATCGTGGTGCGCGAAATGGATGAGGCAGGAGCCTAGGGATGGGACAGAAGACCTCGCCGATCGGGCTTCGCCTGCAGATCAACCGCACCTGGGACAGCCGCTGGTATGCGAGCGGTGCAGACTATGGCCGGCTCCTGCTCGAGGATCTGAAGATCCGCGACTATATTATGAAGACGCATCCGCAGGCAGCGATTTCCAAGGTCGTCATCGAGCGACCAGCGAAGCTTTGCCGTGTTTCGGTCTATGCTGCCCGCCCGGGTGTCATCATTGGCAAGAAGGGTGCCGATATCGACAAGCTCCGGAAGGCGCTCGCGGCCATGACGAAGAGCGATGTCACGCTCAACATCGTCGAGATCCGAAAGCCCGAGATCGATGCCAAGCTGGTGGCGCAAGGCGTTGCCGACCAGCTCGAGCGCCGTGTCGCCTTCCGCCGGGCAATGAAGCGGGCAGTGCAGTCGGCGCTGCGGCTGGGCGCGGAAGGCATCCGGATTACCTGTTCAGGCCGGCTTGGTGGCGCTGAGATTGCCCGGACGGAATGGTATCGCGAAGGCCGGGTTCCGCTTCACACGCTCAGGGGCAATGTCGACTATGCCGAAGCCCAGGCCCACACGGCCTATGGCGTGTGCGGTGTGAAGGTCTGGATCTTCAAGGGGGAGATCATGGGGCACGACCCGATGGCGCAGGACCGGCTGATGCTTGAATCCCAAACTTCGGGAGTGCGCCCGGCCCGGTAAGCGACGGATGAGACCCGTCGCCTTATCGGAGGGCTCTTCCCTCGACTGAAGGCGAAATGAGATGCTGCAACCCAAGCGGACGAAGTTCCGGAAGGCCCACAAGGGGCGAATTCATGGCAACGCCAAGGGCGGGGCTTCGCTCAATTTCGGTGCCTTCGGCCTGAAGGCCTTGGAGCCCGAGCGGATCACCGCGCGCCAGATTGAGAGCGCGCGCCGGGCGATCACCCGCCACATCAAGCGGCAAGGGCGGCTGTGGATTCGGATCTTCCCGGATATCCCGGTCTCAAGCAAGCCCGCGGAAGTGCGGATGGGGTCAGGCAAGGGCTCTCCGGAATATTGGGTGGCGCGGGTCAAGCCTGGGCGCGTCATGTTCGAGCTTGATGGCGTCAGCCGCGAGGTGGCGGCCGGCGCGTTCGAGCGCGCGGCGGCGAAGCTTCCGATCAAGACCAAGATGATCGTCCGCCTTGGCGAAGCGAAGGAGGCGTGAGCATGGCACGCGAGGATCTGAAGTCGCTTTCCGATGCGGACTTGCAGGGCCGGCTTGCGGAACTGAAGCGCGAGCAGCTCAATCTCCGGTTCCAGGCGGCAACGCAGCAGCTTGAGAAGCCGTCGCGGGTGCGGGAGGTGCGCCGGACGATTGCGCGCATCAAGACCGAACAGACGGCCCGCAGCAAGGCTGCGGCCAGCAAGGGAGCCAATTGATGCCCAAGCGGATTCTCCAGGGAACGGTGGTCTCTGACAAGCCCGACCGCACCGTCGTTGTGCTCGTCGAGCGGCGGGTGGCGCACCCCATTTATGGCAAGATCATTCGTCGCTCGAAGAAGTATCACGCCCATGACGAGGCCAATGCCTTCAAGGCGGGCGATGTGGTGCGGATCGAGGAGTGTGCGCCGATCTCGAAGCTGAAGACCTGGCGCGTCATTGAGAAGGTCGGCGCCAGCGCAGCTGCGACTGGCCCTGAGCAGGGAGCCGCCTGAGATGATCCAGATGCAGACAAGGCTCGATGTTGCCGACAATTCGGGTGCAAAGCAGGTGATGTGCATCAAGGTGCTTGGGGGCTCCAAGCGCCGTACGGCAGGCGTGGGCGATGTGATTGTCGTCTCGGTCAAGGAGGCGCAGCCCAAGGGCCGGGTCAAGAAGGGCGACGTGCATCGCGCCGTCGTGGTGCGGACCGCCAAGGACATCCGCCGCCCCGATGGCTCGGTGATCCGGTTCGATTCCAATGCCGCCGTGCTCATCAACAAGAACCAGGAGCCGATCGGCACCCGGATCTTCGGGCCTGTGGTGCGCGAGCTGCGCGCATCTGGCCACATGAAGATCATCAGCCTTGCCCCGGAGGTGCTCTGAAATGGCTGCCAAGATCAGGAAGGGAGACAAGGTCGTGGTACTCGCCGGCCGCGACAAGGGCCGCGAAGGCGAAGTCTTGCGTGCACTCCCAAAGGAAGGTCGGGTGGTCGTCTCGGGGGTGAACATGGTGACACGCCACCAGAAGCCCAGCCAGGCGGACCCGCAGGGCGGCCGCAAGCGGTTTGAAGCGCCGATCCATGTCTCCAACGTGGCATTGAAGGACCCGAAGACGGGCAAGCCCGCGCGTGTCGGATTTGCCGTGCGCGATGGCCGCAAGGTCAGGGTCTCCAAGGGTTCAGGTGAGGTGATCGATGGCTGACGCGCGCAGGAAGCCGCGTATGCAGCGGCTCTACGAGGACGAGGTGGTGCCGGCGCTCACCCGCCAGTTCGGCTATACGAACCGGCTTGCGGTTCCGCGGCTGGAGAAGATCACCATCAACATGGGGGTGGGCGAGGCGACTCAGGACCGCAAGAAAGTGGAGCTGGCTGCTGCAGAGATGATGGCAATCGCTGGCCAAAAGCCCGTCATCACGCGGGCCAAGAAGTCGGTTGCTTCGTTCAAGCTGCGCGAGGGCATGCCAATTGGCTGCAAGGTGACTCTGCGCAGGGACCGGATGTATGAGTTTCTTGACCGGCTCATCACCATTGCGCTGCCGCGGGTGAAGGACTTCCGTGGACTGAACCCGAAGAGCTTCGATGGCCGTGGCAACTATGCCATCGGCTTGAAGGAGCAGCTGGTCTTCCCCGAGATTTCCTATGACCGGATCGACAAGGTCCGCGGCATGGACATTATCTTCACAACGACGGCCCGGACGGATGACGAGGCGCGCGCCCTCTTGCGCGCTTTTGGCATGCCGTTTTTGGGTGATGCTGACGCGCAGACGCGCGAAGCGGCCTGAGGAGACGTCATCATGGCCAAGTTGAGCTCCATCAACAAGAACGAGCGGCGCAAGATGCTGGTGAAGCGCTATGCCGCCAAATATGCCAAGCTGAAGGCGACAGCCGATGATGAGTCGCTCTCCGAGAGCGAGCGGCTGTTGGCGCGGCTCAAGATGGCGGAAATCCCCCGCAATGCCAATCCGACCCGTGTGCGGAACCGGTGTGCGCTTACCGGCCGGCCGCGCGGCTATTATCGCAAGTTCAAGCTCTGCCGTGTGCAGCTTCGGGAACTGGCCAACAAGGGCTTGATCCCCGGAGTGACCAAGTCGAGCTGGTAAGGACTGCCGCCATGAACATGACCGACCCTTTGGGTGACATGCTGACCCGGATCCGGAACGGCCAGGCCGCACGCAAGGACAGCGTGGTCTCGCCAGCGTCGCGGCTGCGCACCAATGTGCTCGACGTGCTCCAGCGGGAAGGCTATATCCGCGGCTGGAGCCGTGAGGACAAGGCGGGCGGCCCGCCCACTATCCGCATCGAGCTCAAATATTTCGAAGGCCAGCCGGCAATCCGCGAGCTGAAGCGCGTGTCGAAGCCCGGTCGGCGAGTCTATTCGGGCGCGAAAGACTTGCCTCGGGTGCGCAACGGCCTTGGAATCACCATCGTCTCGACACCGCGTGGCGTGCTCTCGGACGCGGAAGCCCGCGCCGAAAATGTCGGCGGTGAAGTGCTCTGCCAGGTGTTCTGATCATGTCGCGCATTGGAAAGAAGCCGGTTCCCATCCCGGCTGGTGTCACGGTCGCCATCGAGGGCGGGGAAATCCGCGCCAAGGGGCCAAAGGGCGAGCTCGCCATGCGGCTGGCAGAGGAAATCCGCTATGAAGTGGAAGGCGCGGAAATCCGCGTGAGGCCCGCCAATGACAGCAAGCGCGCGCGTGCCTTCTGGGGCATGCAGCGCACGCTTGTCTCCAACCTTGTCGTTGGGGTTTCGGAAGGCTTCGCCAAGGTCCTCGAGATTTCCGGCGTTGGCTACCGCGCGTCGGCCCAGGGTTCGACGCTCAAGCTTCAGCTCGGCTACAGCCATGATGTCGAATATCAGTTGCCCGAAGGGGTCAGCGCGAAGACTCCTGACCAGACCACGGTTGAGATTTCCGGTGCCGATCGCCAGAAGGTCGGCCAGGTCGCAGCCGAAATCCGCCGCTGGCGCAAGCCCGAGCCCTACAAGGGCAAGGGCATCAAGTATCGCGGCGAATTCATCTTCCGCAAAGAGGGGAAGAAGAAGTAATGGCCAAGCACTTGTCCCTCTTCGAGCGGCGCCGGCGCCGGGTGCGCACGGCGCTGCGCGCCAAATCCGGCGGGCGGCCCCGGCTTTCAGTGCATCGTTCGGGGCGGCACATCTACGCCCAGGTCATCGATGACAGCAGGGGCCACACGGTCGCTGCTGCCTCCAGTCTCGAGAAGCAGTTTGAGGGCAGTGGTGCAACAGTTGCCGCCGCCGCGGCCGTCGGCAAGACGCTTGCAGAACGCGCCAAGGCTGCCGGGGTGACGGCTGTCGTGTTCGATCGCGGCGGCTTTCTCTTTCATGGCCGAGTGAAGGCTCTCGCCGAAGCCGCTCGAGCAGGCGGACTGGAGTTTTGAGGATGGCAGACGAGATTCTTTCCGACGCTGGGGACGTGTCCGAGGCAGGCCTCGAGCGGGGCGAGCGGCGTGGCCGGGGCGGCCGGGGCCGTGGCGCTGACCGCAGCGACCGCCGCCGCGGCCGCGAGCCATCGCTTGCGGAAGATGGCCAGGAGCTCATCGAAAAACTGGTCCACATCAATCGTGTTTCGAAGACGGTCAAGGGTGGCAAGCGCTTTGGCTTTGCAGCGCTGGTCGTCGTCGGTGATGGCAAGGGCCGGGTCGGCTTCGGCCATGGCAAGGCGCGCGAGGTGCCCGAGGCAATTGCCAAGGCCACTGCAGCTGCGAAGAAGGCGATGGTGCGCGTGCCGCTGCGCGATGGTCGCACGCTCCACCACGACGGCTTTGGCCACTTCGGTGCAGGCAAGGTCTATGTGCGCTCGGCAACCCAGGGGACGGGCATCATCGCTGGCGGCCCGATGCGCGCCGTCTTTGAATCCCTTGGTGTTGCCGACGTCGTCGCCAAGTCGGTTGGAACCAACAACCCTTACAACATGGTCCGCGCGACGTTCGCAGCACTCACAGAGCAAGTGAGCCCGAAAGCGGTTGCCCAGCGCCGTGGTCGCAAGGTGGCGGATCTTCTTGCCCGGCGTGGCGATATTGCGCCGCGTGAGGCCGAGGCCGAAGCAGTCGGAGCTTGAGGAGCGGGACGATGGCAGACAAGACCCTCAAGGTGACCCAGATCGGCTCGCCGATCCGCCGCACCAAGGACCAGCGGGCAACGCTCATCGGCTTGGGGCTCAACAAGATGCACCGCACCCGCGAGCTTCCCGACACCCCGGAAGTGCGCGGGATGATCGCCAAGGTGCAGCATATGGTGCGGGTTGAGGACGCCTGAGGAAGGTGTGACCACGCCGTTGCCAGCAAGGAAAAAATGGCCATGAAACTGAACGAGATCAGCGATAACCCGGGCGCCCGCAAGGCGCGCACCCGTGTCGGCCGTGGCATTGGCGCGGGCACCGGCAAGACCGCAGGGCGCGGCCAGAAGGGCCAGAAGAGCCGCTCGGGCGTTGCCATCAAGGGCTTCGAGGGGGGGCAGATGCCGCTCCACATGCGGCTGCCCAAGCGCGGGTTCAACGCACCCAACCGGCTGCGCTTCGCGGTGGTCAATCTCGGCACCCTGCAGGCGGCAGTCGATTCTGGCCGGATCGCAGCCGGCTCGGCAGTGGACGCAGCAGTGCTGAAGGAAGCCGGCGTGCTCACCCATGTGCGCGACGGCGTGCGCCTGCTCGGCCGCGGCGAACTCCGGGCAAAGCTTGACTTGACGGTCGCAGGCGCAAGCGCGGCAGCGAAGGCCGCAGTCGAGAAGGCGGGCGGCTCGGTCACCGAGACCCGGGCGGCGAAAGGCTGAAGCGTTGCACGCGCACCCGCCCTGCCTACATCATGGCTCGCCGGAGGGCCGGATGGGCGGCGCACGGCAAGGATGAGGGAATGGCCACAGCTGCCGATACACTTGCCCAGAACCTGAGCTTCGCCAACTTCTCGAAGGCAACCGACCTTAAGAAGCGCATCTGGTTCACGCTTGGTGCGCTCGTCATCTTCCGGCTGTGCTCTTTCGTGCCGCTGCCGGGGATCGACCCGGTCGCGCTGGACCAGCTGTTCAACCGGACTGCCGGCGGCGTGCTCGACTTCTTCAACATGTTCTCAGGTGGTGCGCTTGAGCGCATGTCGATCATCGCGCTTGGCATCATGCCCTACATCACGGCGTCGATCGTGGTGCAGCTGATGAGTTCGATCCACGAGCCGTGGAAGGCGCTCAAGAAGGAAGGCGAGGCCGGGCGCAAGAAGCTGAACCAGTATACCCGCTTCGGCACCGTCATCCTCACCATCTTCCAGGGCTATGGCATTGCCGTCGGTCTCGAGGGCTGGGGTTCCTCCTCGGGCGTGTCGGCCGTCATCGATCCGGGCTGGTTCTTCCGCATTTCGACCATCATCTCGCTCCTTGGCGGCACCCTGTTCCTGATGTGGCTCGGCGAGCAGATCACCAGCCGCGGCATCGGCAATGGCATTTCCCTCATCATCATGGCCGGGATTGTCGCCCAGCTTCCTGTCGCCCTTGGCGGTCTGTTCGAGCAGGCCCGCACTGGAGCCATCTCGATCGGGTTCTTGGGCGTCGTCGTCGTCGGTGCGCTCGCCGTCATCGCCTTCATCTGCTGGGTGGAGCGCGCCCAGCGCCGGATCCTCATCCAGTATCCCAAGCGCCAGGTCGGCAACCGGATGTTCCAGGGCGACAAGTCCCACTTGCCCCTGAAGCTGAACACCCCGGGGGTCATCCCGCCGATCTTCGCGTCCTCGCTGCTGCTCATGCCGCTGACGGTTGCGCAATTTGCCGGCGAAGGCGCAACCGGGGCTGGCGGTGACCTGCTGCTCACCATCACGACTGCGCTCCAGCACGGCGCGCCCCTCTACATGGCGCTCTATGCCGCGGGCATCATCTTTTTCGCCTTCTTCTACACCGCTGTCGTCTTCAACCCGGAGGAGACGGCAGAGAATCTCAAGAAATATGGCGGTTTCATCCCCGGCATCCGCCCAGGCCAGAAGACCGCGGAATATCTCGACTATGTGCTGACACGGATTACCGTGGTCGGCGCGCTCTACCTCACGCTCATCTGCCTCTTGCCCGAGCTCTTGATCTCGCAGCTGGCGATCCCCTTCTATTTTGGCGGCACGTCGCTGCTGATCGTGGTCAACGTGACGATGGACACGGTCGCCCAGATCCAGGGCCATCTGCTCGCCCACCAGTATGAAGGGCTCATCAAGAAGGCGAAGCTCCGGGGGCGCCGATGAGCGGCAGCCGAGCGGCCAATGGTGCGACGGGCCCCGTCATCATCCTCCTCGGCCCCCCGGGGGCTGGCAAGGGCACCCAGGCACAGCGGCTGATGGCCGCGCGCGGGATGGTCCAGCTTTCAACAGGCGACATGCTGCGCGCCGCCGTCAAGGCGGGAACGCCAGTGGGCCTTGAAGCGAAGGCCATCATGGAGGCAGGCGGGCTGGTTCCCGATCACGTCGTCTCCGGCCTCATCGACGAAGCGCTGGGCACCACCCCGCCCGGGACCGGTATTATCTTTGATGGCTATCCGCGCACGCTTGCCCAAGCCGAAAGCCTCGATGCGCTCTTGGCCGCCCACGGTCGCCATCTCGACCGGGTGATCGAGATTGACGTGGATGAGGATGCACTTGTCGACCGGATTACTGGCCGCTTCACTTGCGCCAAATGCGGCGAGGGCTATCATGACCGCCACAAGTTGCCGCGCGTGGCCGGCGTGTGCGACCGCTGTGGCAGCACCGAATTCAAGCGCCGCCCGGATGACAATGAGGCAACGGTCAGAACCCGGATGGCAGAGTATCGCGCCAAGACGGCGCCGATCCTGCCCCTCTACGAAGCACGCGGTCTGGTCGCCCGGGTTGACGGCATGGCGCCGATCGAGGATGTGGCGCGGGGCCTGGCGGCACTGCTCCCAGCTTGACCTTGCAGCGGGCAGCAGGCTTTTTTCTTGACAGGCGCGAGCGGGGTTTTTACCGCGTCCCGTTCCGATTCCCCAGCGCGGCGAATTCCAGGTGTGAGCGGGCGGCCGCCGCTTGGAATGGCCGGTGCGTGGTATCGGCGAAGCAGTGAGATGAGGTGCCTCGCCCAGGGCCCTCGTGGAGCAGGAGCAGTTTGTGGCACGGATTGCAGGGGTCAACATCCCCACGAATAAGCGCGTGGAAATCGCGCTCACCTACATCCATGGCATTGGCCGCACCAAGGCGAAGGAGATTACGACCCGGCTCGAGATTCCGTCCGAGCGTCGAGTTCAGGATCTGACGGATGCGGAGATTCTCGCCATTCGCGAGACCATTGACCGCGACTATCTGGTCGAAGGGGATCTGCGTCGCGAAGTGGCGATGAACATCAAACGCCTCATGGATCTGGCGAGCTATCGCGGGCTTCGCCACCGGAAGGGGCTCCCCGTTCGTGGCCAGCGCACCCACACCAATGCCCGCACGCGCAAGGGCAAGGCCAAGCCGATCGCAGGGAAGAAAAAGTAATGGCACGCGAACCCCAGAGGCTCAAGCGGCGCGAGCGCAAGAACATCACCTCAGGCGTTGCGCATGTGAACGCCAGTTTCAACAACACCATGATCACCATCACGGATGCCCAGGGCAACACGATTGCCTGGTCTTCGGCGGGGACCATGGGATTTAAGGGCAGCCGCAAGTCAACTCCCTATGCCGCGCAAGTCGCAGCGGAAGACGCCGGCAAGAAGGCCGCCGAGCATGGCGTGCGCACACTTGAGGTGGAAGTGAAAGGCCCGGGCTCGGGCCGTGAATCGGCACTCCGCGCGCTGCAGGCGGTGGGCTTCCAGATCACGTCGATCCGCGATGTGACAGCGATTCCCCACAATGGGGTGCGTCCGCCCAAGCGGCGGCGCGTCTGATGGGTCGTGGGCCAGGCGCGTGCCTGGCCTCTTCCTGGCGGCAGGACATTCGGCCCGCAGGGCCGAGAAGAAAGGTGAAACGGGCGTGGTGGCAGCTTTCGCAAAGAACTGGCAGGAACTGAAGAAGCCCCTTGGTCTTGATGTGCGGCCGGCAGGGGCTCCCAACCGCAAGGCGTTCGTCGCCGAGCCGCTCGAGCGGGGCTTCGGGCTGACGCTGGGCAATGCGCTGCGGCGGGTTTTGCTCTCGAGCCTCCAGGGTGCAGCCGTGACGGCGATCCGGATCGACGGCGCCCTGCACGAATTCTCCTCGCTTCCCGGCGTGCGGGAGGATGTGACCGACATCGTCCTCAACGTAAAGCAGATCGTGGTGAAGATGCAGGGTGACCAGCCCAAGCGGCTGTCGCTGTCTGCGACTGGCCCGGGGGCCGTGACGGCAGGCCGGATTGCAACGAGCGGCGACATCGAGATCGCCAACCCCGAACTCGTCATCTGCACTCTCGACGAGGGTGCCACATTCAACATGGAAATGACGGTCCAGTCGGGCAAGGGCTATGTGCCCGCATCTGCCAACCGCCCGGCCGACGCGCCGATCGGGCTCATTCCCGTCGATGCCATCTATTCGCCGGTCCGGCAGGTCGCCTACAAGGTCGAGAACACGCGCGTCGGCCAGGAACTGGACTATGACAAGCTGACGCTGACGGTTGAGACTGACGGCTCGGTCTCGCCCGACGATGCGGTTGGCTATGCGGCGCGGATCCTCCAGGACCAGCTCCAGCTGTTCGTCAATTTCGAGGAGCCAGCTGTTCGCCCGGCCCCGGTCACAATGGTCCCGGGCGTTGCTGCCGAGGAACCGACCGACATCTTGATGAACCGCAATCTTCTCAAAAAGGTGGACGAGCTCGAGCTTTCGGTCCGCTCGGCCAACTGCCTCAAGAACGACAACATCATCTATATCGGTGACCTGGTGCAGAAGTCGGAGCCGGAGATGCTTCGCACGCCCAACTTCGGCCGCAAGTCTCTGAACGAGATCAAGGAAGTGCTCCAGTCCATGGGTCTGCGCCTTGGTATGGAAATCCCCGGCTGGCCGCCGGAGAATATTGAGGAGCTGGCCAAGAAGCTGGAGCAGGAGTTCTAGGCCGAAGGCGGCCGCGGCCAGCATGCTGGCCCGCGGACTCGCCGCAGGCCCGGCCGGCGGGTTCCGGCCGGCCGCCATCCGGGCGGCTTTGCCGACCCGGGGGCGACCTGCCGGAAGTCCGACCGGCGGCACCCACCCCCCATGCGCCCGGGGGCAAGCGGGCGAGGCTCGGGGTTCCTGACCGCACGGCACGGCCCCAAGACGAACGGAGAGACGAGATGCGTCACAGGCACGCCCACCGGAAGCTGGGGCGCACCAGCGCCCATCGCGAGGCCATGCTGAAGAACATGGCAGCCGCCCTCATCAAGCATGAGCAGATCCTGACCACGCTTGCAAAGGCAAAGGAGCTGCGGCCCTATACCGAGAAACTCGTGACCCTTGCCAAGCGCGGCGGGCTTTCCAACCGCCGCCTTGCCCGGGCCCGGTTGATGGACGACACCCAGCTCACCAAGCTGTTCGACGTGATTGCGCCGCGCTATACCAACCGGCCGGGCGGATACACGCGCGTACTCAAGGCGGGCTTTCGCGCGTCTGACCAAGCGGCGATGGCAGTCATCGAGTTCGTTGACCGCGATGTCTCGGCCAAGGGCCAGGATTCAGGGCCGGTCGAGAAGGCCGCGGACGCCGCCTGATACCGCATCCCAGTGACCGGAACGGGTCACCGGGATGTGCAAGCGCTCCCCACGCGCCGGCCAGCAGGCCGAACACCCGGTGGCGATGAGTCATCGCAGCCGAGCCTTGATATGAGCCAGGGCTTGACCCGGGGCTCCCCACAGCCGCAGGAGCGGCGCATGGACTTCCGCTTCCGCTATGGTCCATCCGTTGAAGCCGGCCCTGGCGTTTCTGCCCAGCTTCCTGCCTACCTGCCGCCAGGGCCGGTGCTGTTCGTGACGGACGCCCAGATTCTCGGGCTCGGGCTTGCCCGGCCGGCGCTTGCCGCGCTGCGCCGGGCTGGCCATGACGTCGTGATCTTCAGCGAGGTCGAGGCCGACCCTTCTGAGGCCACGCTTCTTGCCGCAGTTGCAGCTGGCCGGGCAGGCGGAATCGCATCGGTCGTTGGCTTCGGTGGCGGCAGCCCCATGGATGTCGCCAAGCTCGCCGCCCTGCTCTTGGGCTCGGGCGAACCGCTCGAGGGGGCCTGGGG
>NZ_JBRCLD010000076.1:0-33797 GCF_053487655.1 Thermaurantiacus sp.
TGTTGGCGCAGGCAGCAAGGCCTTCGCCCACCACCTCGCGGGCGATGCGCTCGGCCTCCGTGGCGTTTCCAAAAACAGCAAAGACCGAGACGAGCCCGCTCATGCCGTTGGCTGGCGACTGCAGGCATGGGCTGCCCAGGCAGAGGTCGCCACCACGAGTGCACCGACGCCCTGGTGTGCAGCTGCAGCCCACAGCGGCATCGCAAGCACGACAGTGGCAATGCCAAGCAGCAGCTGCAGGCCGACGACGGTGTGCAGCGCAAGTGATGCGCTGCGGTTGCCGGCTGCTCGAGCGCAGCGGGCAAGCATCACCAGCGCCAGGACTGCCACAAACGCCCACCAGCGATGGAGAAAATGGGTGAGGAAGGGATCATCGACAAAGGTGCGCCAGCCAATCCACGTGACGCCTTCGGGGAAGAAGGACCCGTTCATGAGCGGCCATGTCGAGGCGACATGGCCAGCGCGAAGCCCGGCGACCCAGGCACCGAGGAGGAGCTGGACTGCGAGAACCGCAAGCGCTCCGAGCGCTGTTGGCGTGAGCCGCGCCGGGCGCACGTTCCGGTTCGCGGCGAGCGCGCGCAGATCAAGTGCAGTCCAAACGAGGCCGCCGAGGATGAGGAGTGCGAGCAACAGGTGGACGGCAAGGCGCCGGTGGCTGACTTCGGTTCCCGTCCAAAGCCCGGAGGTGACCATCCACCAGCCGACGACACCTTGGAGTGAACCAAGCGCGAGGAGCGCCGCAAGTCGCCCGTGATATCCCCGGGGAATCGCGCCCTTGAGCCAGAACCAGGCCAGCGGCAAGGCGAAGGCAAGGCCGATCAGCCGGCCGAGCAGCCGGTGGATCCACTCCCAGAAATAGATGATCTTAAACGCCGACATACTCATGCCCGCGTTGGCTGCAACATATTGGTAGGTCTGGCGATATTTGGCGAACTCCTGTTCCCATGCAGCCTCCGACAAGGGCGGGAGCACGCCCGTGACTGGGCGCCACTCGGTGATGGAAAGTCCGGATTCCGTCAGCCGCGTAATGCCGCCCACCAGCACCATCAGGACCACGAGGCCGGCGACGGCAAGGAGCCAGTCCGCCAGCGCGCACGGGCGCGCCGGGGACAGGTCGGCAGTGGCCGGTAGGGGCGCGAGCGTCGCCATGGCCTTTGCTCTAGTCTCGCGGCCCGCGCCGGAAAAGGGTGCTGCCAGCCGCAGGCCCCGGGCGACTTTCCGTTCTGCGCATTGCCCGGGGCTTCGCTTTCCCGCCTCGAGCCCCTAGTTTGCGTCCATGACCAGCAACAGCAGCCGAGCCGGGCAGCCAAGGGCTCCGCAAGCGGAATTGCCCTCCGGGCTTGCGGCTGCCGCGTCGGGCAAGTCGGGTGTAATCCCGGTCGGCACACTTGCGCCATCTGTGGCACCTGCTGCGGCACCTCTACCTTCGTGCCAGGAAGAGCCAGCTGCCAGCTCAGCTGGTCCCCCTGCTGAGTGGCGCTGGCCCAAGGTGCACCGCGCAGGCTGGCCTTTCGTCGGTCTCGCAGCAGCAATTGCCATCCTCGCCTTTCTGTTCGGATGGTCACCGCTTGGCTGGCTTGGCATGCTGACGGCGGCGGCAATCGCGGCCTTCTTCCGCGATCCCGAGCGATGCGTGCCCCCGGGGGATGATCTGCTCGTTGCACCTGCCGACGGGCTCGTATGCCAGATTGCCGAAGTGGAGGTGCCGCGTCAGCTCGTCGGCCCGGACGGCCTTCAGGAAGGGCGATTGACCCGCATCTCGATTTTTCTCTCGATCTTCGACGTACATGTGAACCGTACGCCGATCGCCGGTACGGTACGGCGGATTGTCTATGTCCCTGGCCTGTTCCTCAACGCCAGCCTCGACAAGGCGAGCGAAGACAATGAGCGCTCTTACATGGTCGTTGAGGCTCTAGATGGCACCCGCGTGGGCGTGGTCCAGATCGCGGGCCTGGTTGCCCGCCGGATTGTCTCCTTCGTGCATCAAGGGGCGATGCTGGCAGCCGGGCAGCGCTATGGCCTCATCCGTTTTGGCAGCCGCACCGACCTCTATGTCCCCGAAGGCTGGGTGGTAACAGTGCGCAAGGGCCAGCGGACGATCGGCGGTGAGACCGTGCTTGCCCGCCGCCCCTGACGCTTTGTCCCGGGCGCGGGATGGCGTAGAACCTGTGCCATGGCAGCCCAACCGAGAGCCCGATGGCAAGCCGGAGGCACCGGTTTCCCGCGGAGCTGGCGCTGTGGATGAATCGCCCTTTCCGGCGCGTTCGGCCGCCCGGCTGCGCCCGGTTCCGCTGCGCACGCTCATCCCCAACGCCATTACCATGCTGGCGCTGGTGGCAGGGGCAACGGGCGTGCGCTTTGCAATCGGAGGTGAGTGGGAGAAGGCAGCGACCGCAATCGTGGTCGCTGCCGTCCTCGACGGCCTCGACGGCCGCGTGGCGCGCCTGCTCCGTGGCACTTCCCGGTTTGGCGCCGAGCTTGACTCGCTTTCCGACGTGACGGCCTTCGGGGTGGCGCCAGCGCTCATCCTCTATCTCTGGGCCCTGCAGGATGTCGGCCGCTTCGGGTGGGTGGCTGCCCTGGCGCTTGCCGTCTGCTGCGCGCTCAGGCTCGCGCGCTTCAACGCTGCGCTCGACGGGGAGGAGACGCCGCGCAAGCAGCTCGGCTTTCTGACCGGCGTGCCTGCACCTGCGGGCGCTGGCCTTGCGCTCTCGCCCCTGTTCTTCAGTCTTGCGCTCGATGGGCCATGGGATTCAAGGCCAGAGCTGCGCGGCGCAATTGCAGGCGCTGTCATCCTGCTCGCTGCGGGTCTCATGGTCTCAACGCTGCCGACCTGGAGCAGCACTTCGCTCAGGCTTCCCGCCCATGCGCGCGTGCCCTTGCTTGCAAGCATCGGGATTATGGCAGCCTTTCTTGCCCTTGCGCCCTGGGCAACGCTGTTTGTGCTGGCGCTTCTCTACGCGCTTTCGATCCCGTTTGCTTCGCTCAGCTTCCGCCGCCGGCGGGCTGACCTTCAAGCCGCATCGCCAGGGGTGGCTGAGCCTGTGTCCGTTCCACCGCCCGTGCCGTGACGGCTGGCCAGACTCATTGGGGAAGCGCGTCAGAGGCCCGAGTCGCCAGCAAGCGCGCTCCAGATGGCCGATCGCCGTTGGGCGATCATGGCAAGGGCCGAGCCCGCCAGCAGCAGAAAGATGGACATGGTCACAAGTGCCATCGGGATTGCCCTTTTGCCATCGGGATTGCCCTTTCGCCGTTCCGAATCGCAAGCATGTTCCTGTTTTGTTCCGTCGCAGTCAAGGCTGCTTTGAATCCCAACGCGGGTTCTGATAGCCCCACCATGGGAGGTTGCAGATGATCCACGGGTCCATGCAGGATTGGCCGCTTCTGGTCTGGAAGCTGATTGACCATGCGGCAGAAAACCACGGCCAGCGCGAAATTGTCAGCCTGACATGCGAGGGGCGCATCGACCGCTCGACCTGGGCGAGTGTGCGCGCTCGCGCTAGGCGCGTGGCCGAGGCCTTGCGGCGGCACGGAATCAGGCCCGGTGACCGGGTGGCAACCCTTGCCTGGAATACCCATCGCCATGTCGAGAGCTGGTATGGCATCTCCGGCATGGGCGGTGTTGCCCACACCATCAATCCGCGCCTCTTTGAAGACCAGATCGTCTATATCGCCAATCATGCTGAGGATCGGATCCTCTTCCTCGACCTTACCTTCGTGAAGCTGGTCGAAAAGCTGGCAAGCAAGTTCACCACCATCGAAACCTACGTGCTCTTGACCGATCGGGCCCACATGCCAACAGACAGCGCGCTCGATTTCGTCTGCTATGAGGACTGGATCGCAGCCGCCCCCGACGACCGGCCGTGGACGGTCGTTGACGAGAATGCGCCCTCTGGCCTCTGCTATACGTCTGGCACCACCGGCAATCCCAAGGGGGTTGAATATACGCACCGGTCCAACGTGCTCCATGCCATGGCGGCCTGCATGACCGACACTTTTGCTGTCGGTGCGCGTTCGGTCATCATGCCGATTGCGCCCATGTATCACGCCAACGCCTGGTCCATACCCTATACGGCTGCCGCCTGCGGGGCGAAGTTGGTGATGGCCGGCCCCAATTTCGATGCGCCAACACTCCAGAAGCTGATCGTCGAGGAAGAAGTGGATCTCGCGCTTGCGGTCCCCACCATCTGGCTCTCAATGATGCAGCATCTCGAGAAGACCGGGGGCAATCTCGGCAAGCTCACCCGGACCGGGGTGGGGGGCTCGGCGGTGCCGCAGAGCATGATCGAGACCTATGATCGGCTTTACAATGTCCGGGTCATGCAGCTGTGGGGCATGACCGAGATGTCGCCGCTTGGCACAGTCGGCTCGCCGCTCCCGGAAGTGGCCGCGCTTCCTTATGATGAAGAGATGAAATATCGAGTAAAGCAAGGCCGCCCCATCTTCGGGGTCGAGATGTGCCTGAAGGACGATGACGGCAATGTCTTGCCCCGCGATGGCAAGACCTTCGGCCGGCTGATGGTGCGCGGGCCCTGGGTGGTTGGCCGCTACTTCAAGGGGGATGGTGGCGACATTCTTGATGCCGACGGTTGGTTCGACACCGGTGATGTCGCAACCATTGATCCGCTCGGCTATATGCAGATCGTCGACCGCGCCAAGGATGTCATCAAGTCAGGCGGGGAATGGATTTCCTCGATTGACCTTGAGAATATTGCCGTCGGCTGCCCTGGGATTGCTGAGGCTGCTGTCATCGGCTTGCCGCATCCAAAATGGGACGAGCGGCCGCTCCTTGTGCTGGTCCGCAAAGAGGGCGCAGCGGTGAGCGAAACCGATGTTCGCGCCTTTCTTGCAGACAAGATCGCCAAGTGGTGGATGCCAGACGCAATCGTCTTCGT
This sequence comes from Thermaurantiacus sp., assembly GCF_053487655.1. Classification (NCBI taxonomy): domain Bacteria; kingdom Pseudomonadati; phylum Pseudomonadota; class Alphaproteobacteria; order Sphingomonadales; family Sphingosinicellaceae; genus Thermaurantiacus; species Thermaurantiacus sp. The sequence continues at coordinate 4,896 of NZ_JBRCLD010000076.1, forward strand.
CGACTCCATCCCCCACACGGCAACTGGCAAGATCAAGAAGGTGGCACTGCGCGAGCAGTTCCGCGACTATGTGCTTCCCACTGCCGAGCCGGCCCGGGTCTAAACCCGGTCAGAATTCATAACCAAGTGTGAAGCGCGTGACAGTGCTGGTTGATTGCAACCCAGGCGCGGGTTCCTCCTCCCACTGCACGGTGAAGGATACGCCCACCGAGAGCGGCTTCCAGAGCGTTGTCGACAGCGCGAGCGTGTTGTTGACGGAACTTGCTGTCGTCACAAGGAGGAAGGTGTCATTGGTCAGGCGCGTTGCAGGCGCCAATGTCCAGCGGAACCGACTGGCACCACGAAAGGCGAAGCTGTCTTCGCGCAAACCGTCAAAATAGCGTGTCTGCTGGAACGCCGGGCCAGCCTCGAGGTCCCAGATCATCCCCTCGCGCCGTATCGCCCGCAAGCCAAGACCAGCCGATTCGATGAAGCGCCGGCCAATTCCGGCATCGAAATTCCGCTCATAGCCAAAGCGGCCGTAGACATAGAGCGCTTCTGAGAGCGTCCAGTCCGACTGCCAGGCCGCGAGGATCCGTTCCTGGTCGGTCTCGCCGTTCGACGTCTGGATGTCCGCTGAAGCCTCAAGCCGGTGGCGCCACCTGAGGCCATCCCGCAAAAGGCTGAGACCAAGCGCGAGGCTGCGAGTGCTTGCATTGCCAGTCTGGATCGCGCCGCCGGCGTCGATCCGGCCGCCCCAGTTGTCGAGGAGTCCGGCGGTCTTCAGCGCTTCAACTCGCTCCGCTTCCTTGCGGGCGGCGATTTCTGCGACAATGCGGTCGATCTCGCCCGAGGCTTGTGGGTGGGTGTCCTTGGCAATTGCGACGACGGCGTCGAGCTTGGCCTTGTCTCCGCTTTCGGCCGCGCGCTCAACCATCGAGCGGACTGGAGGCGGCAGAGGCACCTGGGCAGCAACCGGCACGCCAGAGAGCGCAAGACCTGCAAGGATGATGAAACGCATGCGAACTGGTCCCCCTTGTTAGCAATGGTTGCGCCTCGTTGCGCAATGGCGCGGGGGAATTCAAGCAGCCGGTCGGGGCCGCCGCGGGCAAACCCACTTGGGGTCAGGCGATGCTGTTTGTCCTTGCGCTCTCGCAGAACCAGTGGGCCGAGAGCTTGGGTGTGCGCACCTGCGTTTCATAGTCCACATGCACCAGCCCGAACCGGCGTTGGAGGCCATCAGTCCATTCGAAGTTGTCGAATGCCGACCAGAAGAAATTTCCAGCAACTGGGGCGCCATCGGCAATGGCGCGGTGCAGTGCCGTCATGGCGGCGCGCAGATACATGAGCCGGTCGGTGTCATGGACTTCGCCTTCGGCCCCAAGCGCGTCTTTCGCTGCACAGCCATTTTCGGTGAGGTAGATGATCTCAGGTTGCCAGAGGTCATGCACGAGCCGCGGGCCCCAGTAGAGCGCCTCCGGGTCGAGCAAGTGCCAGGCCGAGTCCATCTTCGGGTGCGAGGGATTGATCCGCACCGGCTGCCAGCCGCGCGCGGACTCCTCTGCCATCACATAAATGGCAGGTCGGTAGATGTTAAGGCCAACGAAATCGAGCGGCGCGCCAATGGCTTCCATGTCGCCCGGCTGCACCTCCGGTGTATTCTCGCCCTGCGCGGCAAGCCAAGCTGAGTCGTACGCGCCTTCGAGCATTGGGGTCAAGAACGGGCCGTTCAGATACCGCATCGCGGCGCGCGCGGCAGCGATATTGGCTGGGGTTGCACTGACTGGCACAGCGACCTCGACATTCTCCGCCGGCCCGACGCGCGTCTCCGCCCGCCCCTCGGCGCGAATCGCCTGAACGGCAAGGCCATGGCCGAGAAGGGCAAGGTGTCGCACCTGGGCAAGAGCCTTGGGTTCAAGCGCCAGTCCCGGCGCAAGGCTAATGCGGACAGTGCGCCCGCCGACCGCCATCTCGACTCCCCGATAGCCCATGTCGACAAATGATCGGAACTCGTTGATTGTGATGATGTCCCGCACACGGTCAGAAAGCTTGCGGGCAACATAGCCGGCGTAGCGAGCAAAGGCTTCGGCCGTCTCCCGTCGCTGCCAGCCGCCGAACCGGTCTTGGAGGCTTTGCGGCAGGTCCCAGTGATAAAGCGTGGCGAAGGGTCGGATCCCCGCCTCAAGCAAGCAGTCAACCAGCCTGATGTAGAAATCGAGACCGGCCGGATTGGGCTCGCCGTCGCCATCCGGGAAGATTCTGGGCCAGGAGATGGAAAAGCGGTAGGCCTCCACGCCAAGGTCGCGCAGAAGCGCGACATCGGATTGGAACCGATGGTAATGGTCGATTGCAACGTCACCGCTTTCGCCATTGCGGATGTTGCCCGGCACCTTGCAGAAACTGTCCCAAATTGAGGGACCTTTGCCGTCGGCGGCGGGCGAACCCTCGATCTGGTAGGCAGAAGTCGCCATTCCCCAGAGGAAGCCCTCGGGGAAGCGGAGCGGCATCCTCAGCGGTTCACGAGCTTCATGATGTCATTGAGGGGGTTGCCATCTCCGTCCATGTCGATGAGGCTGGCCACTGCACCAAGCCCGCCGCCCTCCTGCTTGCGCCCGCCGGTCAGGGCCGAGATCACGGAGCCAATCAGCCCACCACCGCCACTGTCTGCCGGGGCTGCTGCGGCCTGCTTAGACATGAAGCCGGCGGCTGCCATCGTCACCATCGGCAGCATCTGCTTCAGAATGTCGGCGCTCACACCGGTTTGGTTTGCTGCATGCTCGGCAACCTTGTGCGAAACATCCTCAGAGCCGAAGATCTGGCCGAGCAAACTCTTGCCCTTCTCAACGGGGGTTGGATCCGAGCCGAGCACTGCATCGAGGAGACCGCCACCCCCCATCTTGCCAAGCATGCCGATGAGCCCGGAAAGACCATCCGGCTGGGCTGTCGCCTGCTGCTTGAAGCCGCCAAGGACAGCTGGAAGGAGGGCTGCTGCACCCTTTTCAACCATTCCCTGGTCCACGCCGAGCTCGCGCGCCATCGCCGCGATCCCCTCTGCTCCACCAAGCGCGTTGATCAGTTGCTGCATCGAAGGCCTCCTCTTGCACCCGCCTAGCGGACGCTCCCTTGGCCGGCAAGGCGGCGCGCGCACAGAGATTGTCGCACGCCCTTTTTTTTGTCGGAAAGGACTGCCAAGGGACGGCCATGTCGGTCAAGCCGCACGCTCGCCATTCGGCCACGCCCGATCCGGCCATGCTGGCAAAGGCCGAGACCCTGGTGGAAGCGCTGCCCTATCTCCAGCGCTACCGGGGCAAGATCTTTGTCGTCAAATATGGTGGGCATGCCATGGGCGTACCCGCGCTCGCCCGCGATTTCGCCGAGGATATCGTGCTTCTGGAAGCCGTTGGAATCCGGCCAATCGTGGTCCACGGCGGCGGCCCTCAGATCGGCGCCATGCTGAGGCGGCTGGGCCATGAAAGCCGCTTCGTCGACGGGCTCCGCGTCACGGATGCCGCAACAGCAGAGGTGGCGGAGATGGTGCTCTCCGCTATCAACAAGGAGCTCGTCAGCTGGATCGCCCAGGCAGGCGGACGCGCGGTTGGCCTGTCGGGAAAGGATTCGCAGCTGGTCGTCGCCCGCAAGCTCGACCGGGCGCGGCGCGATCCCGGCTCGATGATCGAGCAGGCCGTCGACCTCGGCTATGTCGGCGAGCCTGCGCAGGTGGACCGCACCGTGCTCGATGTGCTGACGGCAGCGGATCTCATCCCCGTCATTGCGCCCATTGCGTCCGGAGAAGATGGCGCCACTTACAACATCAATGCGGACACCATGGCTGGCGCAATCGCAGCTGCGGTTGGCGCGGCGCGGCTCTTTCTCCTGACGGATGTTCCAGGTGTGCTTTCGAAGGCCGGCGATTTGCTGACCGACCTGACGCCGGAACGCGTTGCCGAGCTGGAGGCGGATGGCACCATTTCCGGTGGCATGATCCCCAAGCTTGCAACATGCGTTGCTGCCGTCGAAACGGGCGTCGATGCGGCAGTCATCCTTGACGGGCGAGTCCCGCATGCGATGTTGCTTGAGATTTTCACCCGCGAGGGTGCCGGCACGCTGGTGCGGAAAGCGGCCTGAGGGCGGCCGCCCTAGCGGGCGCAGCAGTCGCGTGTCGGGTGGCTCAGCACGGTCGCCAGCGGCTGTGCCTGTCCGCGGAAGCGATGATCCCGGAAGCCGCAGATCTGCGGGTGTCCGCGAGGCTCAAAAACGGCGGGCATCTCCCTGCCCGTGCACCACCCCATGCGGGTGTGGAGCTCAGATTTCCGCCTTCAGTGCCTCGACGAGGTCGGTCCTCTCCCAGCCGAAGCCGCCTTCGGCGTCGGGCTTGCGGCCGAAATGGCCATAGGCTGCAGTCCGCTCATAGATCGGCCGGTTGAGCCCGAGATGCGTGCGGATCCCCTTGGGGGTCAGGCGGACGAGGCGGGGCAACACGGCCTCGATCCGGTCGTCAGCCACGGTTCCGGTGCCGTGCGTGTCAACCAGGATCGACAGCGGCTCGGCAACGCCGATGGCGTAGGAAAGCTGGATGGTCACACGGCGGGCAAGCCCCGCTGCCACAATATTCTTCGCAAGATAGCGCGCCACATAGGCAGCGGACCGGTCCACCTTGGTCGGGTCCTTGCCGGAGAATGCGCCCCCCCCATGCGGCGAGGCCCCGCCATAGGTATCAACGATGATTTTCCGGCCCGTCAGCCCAGCGTCGCCATCCGGGCCGCCGATTTCAAATAGGCCAGTCGGGTTGACATAGATCCGCGACATGTCCTTCGGAAGCCAGCCCTTGGGCAGGACATCTTCGAGAACCGTCATCACATAGTCTCGCAGCCGCTTTTGGCCGGCGTCGTTTGAAAGTTCGCGGGTGTGCTGGGTTGAAACAACAAGTGCCGTCGCCCCCACGGGCACTTCATCCTCATAGGCAAGTGTCACCTGGCTCTTGGCGTCAGGCTCGAGGAAGTCGACTGCGCGCGCATGCCGGTCCCGCGCTAGGCGTTCTAGGATCCGGTGGGCGTAGTAGAGCGTTGCCGGCATGAGGTCGGGCGTTTCATCGGTTGCATAGCCGAACATGATGCCCTGGTCGCCGGCACCTTCATCCTTGTTGCCGCTTTCATCCACGCCCATGGCAATATGCGCCGACTGGCCATGGAGGTGACAGGCGAACTCGGCTGTCTGCCAGTGAAAACCATGCTGTTCATAGCCGATGCGTCGCACCGTTGCGCGGGCCACCGTCTCGATCTCGTCGAGAGTCGGGAACACGTCCGGGTTGCACCGCACTTCGCCGGCAAGCACGATTCGCTGCGTTGTCACCAGCGTCTCGCAGGCAACCCGCGCCACCGGATCGCGCGAGAGAAAAAGGTCGACGACCGCATCCGAAATCTGGTCAGCGACCTTGTCGGGGTGCCCTTCTGAGACGGATTCGGAAGTGAAGGTAAAATGCGATCGGGCCATGCCTTCGGCCGCTAGCCGCTCCCTCCCGACATCGCAAGGGACTTAAAGCTTCTTTTATGTGCCTTTGCGAGCCCCCACCATGGCGGCAAGGACGAGCGCTACGGCGAGGAGAAGCGGGATTGCCTGCCCGAACCGGCCGAAGAGTGTCGGCGCAAGCGGGCGCGGCGCAGCCGCGAGGATTGTGCCGGAGATGTTTTGCGGCAGTTGGGCAAGAATTCGCCCGCGCGCGTCGATCACGCCGGTCACGCCAGTCGGCGTCACTCGGACAATCGGCAGGCCTTCCTCGATGGCGCGCAGACGTGCGAGCGCAAAATGCTGTGGCGGCCCGGCAGGGCCGAACCAGGCATCGGACGAGACGGTCAACACCATATCGGGCCGGTTGCGGCGTTCCACCACTCGGCCGGGGAAGATGATCTCATAGCAGATCGCAGCGCCATAGGCAGGCAGGCCAGGAAGCCGCACGGTTTCCGGCCCCGGTCCGGGCCAGAAATCGAGCGTGCCAGGCACCAGCCGCTGCAGCCCGAGGGGTTCGGCAATCCGCCGCAGAGGCAGATACTCCCCGCCCGGCACCAGATGGGCCTTGTCGTAGCGGTGCCGGATCAGGCCCCGGGAATCCAAGGCAAAGAGGCTGTTCCGGATGCCGACGGCCTCGCCTGATGCATTGCGTTCGGCCTTGATGCCACCAGCAAGCAGAAAGGCGTGGGGCGGCAGAGCGCGCGTGACCAGCCGGCTGAGAGAGGGATTCTCGTCAGGCGGGATTTCGATTGCCCCCTCGGGCCAGATGACTGCCGCAAGCGCGCTTCGCTCCCGTGCTGTAAGCTGCACAAGCGCAGCTTCCGTTGCGGCAACATGGGCAAGGAGGTGGCGTTCGGTCCCGTTTTCGCCATGCTTCTCCGCCTGGCTGCTGTTGGGCTGGATGAGGAGCAGCAGAGCCGGCCCAGAAGGGGGAGGCTCCAGCGGCAGGCGGGCAAGGCCTGGCAGGGCGAGGAGAAGCGCAGCAAGGGCAAGAAGGGCTGCGGCCAGCAGCCGTGCAAGAGCAAGAAGGGCAAGCGCACCCGAGGCCAGCACCAGCATGGTGCCAAGACCATCGGCGCCGATGCTGGCAGCTGAATCGCGCACCCCCGGCAGGGGCAGCAGTGCCACGCCGGGCGGGTTCCACGGGAAGCCAGTGAACAGCCAGCCGCGAAGGATTTCCGAGAGCGTGAGCGTGCCTGCAAGAGCGAGCGCAAGGGGCAGCGGAGCGCTGGCAATCCACCGCGCGAGGAGGGCAGCGAGCGCCGGATAAAGTGCAAGGAACAGGGCCAGGCCTGCATGCGCCAAGTGCCCGAACCATACCGGCATCGCCGACTGGTAGCTGAAGGCAGTCGCAAGCCAGCCAAGCCCGACCAGATGCTGGCCAGCACCAAAACCAAGACCAAGGCCGAAGGCCTGGCGCCCCGGCCGCAAGAGAAGAAGGAAGAGCATGGCATAACCGAGGAGCGCGGCCGGCCAGAGCCCATGCGGTGCGAAGGCGAGGGCGGAAACGGCGCCTGCCGCTGGTGCCAGGGCCCATGCCCAGCGCTGCGACATCAGCGTGGGAAGCCAGGCAGGGCGAGTGAAGGTGATCGGTTCGTGCACGGCCGACTGCCCTAGCGGCGGCTCAGCCCAGGCGCCAACAGCGCAATTGCAGTCGCAAGAGACGGCCGGCAAGGGGTGGTCATGGAGCCAGCCATCATCCTTGTGCGCCCGCAGCTTGGCATGAACATCGGCATGGTCGCTCGCGCCATGGCCAATTTCGGCCTGTCTGACCTCAGGCTTGTTGCACCTCGCGATGGCTGGCCAAACCCGGATGCGGGGCCACCAGCAGCCGGCGCCGATCATGTGCTCGATCGGGCGCAGGTCTTTGCTTGTGTCGGGGAAGCGCTTGCCGATTGCCAGCTGAGCTATGCTACCACCTTTCGCCCGCGTGACCTCATGAAGCCCGTGATGACGCCGCGCGCAGCCGCTGCCGCGATTCGCAGCAGCCACGGCAAAGCGGGGATCCTCTTCGGCCCCGAGCGCTCGGGTCTTGCAACCGACGATATCGTGACAGTCCAGACCCTGGTCACGATCCCGGCGGCGCCGTCCTTTGCCAGCCTGAACCTCGCCCAGTCAGTGCTTGTCCTTGCCTATGAATGGTTTCTGGCCCAGGCCAGCCCGCTTGCTGCAGCAGAACGCATCCCGGCGCCGCATGCCGACTTGGCAGGCTTGCTCGCCCAGCTCAATGAGGCACTCGCTGCTGCAGGCTATTTCCACCCGCCGGAGCGCACTCGGGCCACGCGGCGGACGCTTGCCGGAATCCTTTCCGCTGCCCGCTTCACGGCAGACGAGATCCGCACACTGCGCGGCGTCGTGCGTGCACTTGCCCGCCCGCGCAACCCCTAGCTCTTCTTGACCCTAGCTTTCGTTGGCGATGGTGTAGCCACGGCCCCACACGGTTTCGATGATGGGCGGGCAGCCGGCTTCCGCAAGCTTGCGCCGAAGCTTGCAGATGAAGACGTCGATGATCTTCATTTCCGGCTCGTCCTCGCCGCCGTAGAGGTGCGCGAGGAACATTTCCTTGGTGACGGTCGTCCCCCTGCGCTGGGCCAGGAAGGCAAGGCACTGAAACTCCTTGCCAGTCAAGGGCACGGGCACTCCTTGAATACTGGCTCGGCGGACACCGAAATCGATGCTAAGCGGCCCCAATTCGACCAAAGTTGGTGCCGCTGCCCGCGACCTTCGGATAAGTGCATGGACTCGGGCAAGAAGCTCATCGGGGTGGAAAGGCTTGACGATATAGTCATCAGCCCCCTCCTCAAAACCCTCGAGCTTTACGGCAAGCGAATTTTCGCCCGAGAGAATGATGACGGGCATATCCGCGCGCCCGGCTCTTAGCGCCTTCAGGACGGACTGGCCAGGTAGGTCAGGAAGGGTGAGATCAAGCAGGACAGCGTCGAAGCGATAGGCTCGCGCAAGCTCGAGCGCGTCATCGCCAAGCGCAGTCACATAGACGGTGTAGCCGGCACCCTCGAGCATGCGGGCAAGAACGTCGGCAAGCAGCCTGTCATCCTCAACCAGGAGCAAGCGCGCAGACTTCTTGAGCTCACTCTCGCTGCTGATGGCCGGTGATGCCGATCCAGCCGCCGCGTCAACATCTTGCAGCCCGACTGGAGCCGAGCGCCTATCGAGCACAGGCCGCGGCCGCGCCTGCTCTGGCGCGCGTGCGGGCAGTTGCTCTTCGCCGACCACAAGCGGCCGGTGATCCTCATGGTAATCCTGATGGCTCTGGTGCACCGGCATGTCCATCCTCCGCGGGCTTGCAAAACTCAGGCCGGGAACGACGTCCGCGACGGCGCGGAGTTCATCTTGGCCGCCTGCCCGGCCGGCCGCTTCATACGGTCGAGCTCACGATAGAGCTGGATCCGAGTGACACGGAGCCCTGGCACGCCAGCGCGGTCTACCGCCTGCTGCCAAAGCTCGAGCTCCTCTGGTGAAAGCCCATAGCGAGCACAAGCCTCCGACGCTGTGAGAAGACCTCCATTGACTGCAGCAAGGACTTCGGCCTTGCGGCGCACCACCCATCTGGTCGTGGTCGGCGGTGGAAGGTCTGCAAGCGTGATCCGCGTACCGCCGGGTCCCGGAACGGAGGCCGGGCGTGCTGGCGCTTCCCTTCCCCCTGCCAGCAGATCCGGCTCGGCATGCCGGCGTGCGACCGCCCAGTCGGTTGCGCGCCCCCGGTGTTCGATGCTCATGTCTCTTGCCTCCGCGCATCAGTTTTGGCCCTCGCGATCGAAGAGACGAGGCGGTCCGTGGCCCTGCAGCTGGGAGCCCCGGGGCCTCCGTCTGCAGCCATGGCCGCCGAGCGATCCGACCCACCCGACCGCGATGCCATCGGTCGCAGGAACGGCACAGTTGTGCCGGTCTTGAGCCGATGCCGCTTCGCGGATAGCGCATAAAGCGTGAATGAATTGCAAACCTTTGTCACCAAACCTGGCGGACATGTCCAACCTGACATGGCCGCCCAATGGCGCGATGACGCCCTCCAAATTCTTCCCGAAAGAGGGGAGAGGGTTGTTGTTGCCATGTCCGGTGGAGTCGACTCAAGCGTCGTTGCTGCCCTTGCAGTGGCGCGGGGCTGCGAGACCATCGGGGTTACCATGCGCTTGTCCGACAGCGACACAGCGCCGCAGCGCGAGGGCGCCTGTTGCGCTGGCTCCGATATTGCCGATGCCCGCGCCGTCGCCGACCGGCTGGGGATTCCCCACTATGTCCTCGATTACCAGTCCGCCTTCCGGGCCGAAGTCATGGAGTCCTTCGCTGACTCCTACCTTGCCGGCCGAACTCCCGTGCCTTGCATCCGCTGCAATCAGACCGTCAAGTTTCGCGACCTCATCCAAGTCGCTGATGATCTTGGTGCGGCACGGCTTTTGACGGGCCATTATGTCCAGCGGGTGGAGGGGCCAGAGGGGCCTGAACTGCATCGCGGGGCGGACAAAGCGAAGGACCAGAGCTATTTCCTCTTCGCGACCAGTCTTGCGCAGCTCCGCCGGCTTGGCTTTCCGCTGGGTGCGCTAAAGAAGGGCGCAACCCGGGCGCTTGCCCGCCACTTCGGCCTCAAGGTCGCCGCCAAGCCCGACAGCCAGGATATCTGCTTCGTCCCCGGTGGCGACTACCGGGCCGTCGTGAGGAAGCTCCGGCCCGGTGCAGACCAGCCGGGGGACATTGTCGATACCGAAGGCCGCATCCGCGGCCGCCATTCTGGCATTCTTGGCTTCACTGTCGGCCAGAGGCGCGGGCTCGAGATCGGTGGCCTTGCCGAGCCGCTCTATGTTGTCCGGCTTGATGCGAAGACCAACCAGGTTGTCGTTGGCCCGCGCGCAGCGCTTGCGATCAAGACGGTATGGCTTGATGCCCTCAACTGGCTTGGGCCGCCGATCCCGCCCGAAGGCTGCGAGGTGGAAGTGAAGCTCCGCTCGCTTGCCCCGCTTGTCGAGGCCCGGCTGTTCGCACCCGGCCCGGCCAGCGAGGAAGGTTTCCGGCTGGTCTTTCCCGAGCCGCAATTCGGAGTGGCCCCCGGCCAGGCTGCCGTGTGCTATGCCGGCAGCCGCGTGCTGGGCGGCGGCTTCATGAGCCGGACGGCTTCTCCTTGAGCCATGTCTCCAGCCACTTGATCGAATAGTCGCCGGCGATGAAGTCGGGATCGGCCATCAGCCGCTGGTGGAGCGGAATGGTGGTCTTGATCCCGCCGATGATCGCCTCTTCGAGCGCACGGCGCATGCGCATGCGCGCTTCCTCGCGCGTTGCCCCCCAGACGATGAGCTTGGCCACCAGGCTGTCATAATGGGGCGGAACTCGATAGCCGCTGTAGAGTGCGCTGTCGATCCGGACCCCCATGCCTCCCGGCGCGTGGAAGTCGGTCACAAGGCCCGGCGCCGGTGCGAAACTCTCCGGGTCCTCGGCGTTGATCCGGCACTCGATGGCATGGCCGTTCAGTTCCACTTCGTCCTGCCGCATTGACAAAGGCAGGCCTGCTGCCACGCGGATCTGCTCGCGCACCAGATCAAGCCCGGTCACCATCTCGGTGACAGGGTGTTCGACCTGCAGGCGGGTGTTCATTTCGATGAAGTAGAATTCCCCATTTTCCCAGAGGAACTCGATGGTGCCCGCGCCCCGGTAGCCGAGCGCCGCCATTGCCTTTGCACAGCGCTCACCCATCGCCTTGCGGTCGGCATCCGTGAGAACAGGGGAGGGGGCTTCCTCCAGCACCTTCTGGTGGCGGCGCTGAAGCGAACAATCGCGCTCGCCCAAGTGGATGGCATGGCCTTGGCCATCCCCGAAGATCTGGAACTCGATGTGACGCGGGTTGTCGAGATATTTTTCAAGATAGACGGTGTCATCACCAAAGGCAGCCTTGGCCTCGCTGCGCGCTTGCGCAAGTGCGGTCTCAAGCTCGGCTGCGCTTGGCACCACCTTCATGCCGCGGCCACCACCGCCGGCTGCTGCCTTCACCAGCACCGGATAGCCGATCGTCTCTGCAACCTCGCGCGCTTGCGCAAGGCTCGCAACTGGCCCGTCAGAGCCAGGCACGAGCGGCAGGCCCAGCCGGGCTGCTGCGCGCTTGGCTTCCACCTTATCGCCCATGATGCGGATATGCTCGGGCGCTGGGCCGATCCAGCCGATCCGGTGCTCAGCGACAATTTCGGCAAAGCGGGCATTCTCTGAGAGAAAGCCATAGCCGGGATGGATGGCATCGGCATTGGCGATCTCAGCTGCAGCTATAATGTTGGGGATGTTGAGATAGCTGTCGCGCGCCGGCGGCGGGCCAATGCAGATCGCCTCGTCGGCGAGGCGGACATGCTTGGCGCTTGCATCCGCCGTCGAGTGGACTGCAACCGTGCGGATCCCAAGATCATGCGCTGCACGATGCACTCGAAGCGCGATTTCGCCGCGATTGGCGATCAGGATCTTCCCGAACATGGCGCAGGCCTACTCGACGATAACGAGCGGCTGATCATATTCGACAGGCTGCTCGTTCTCGACGAGGATCGCTTTCACCGTGCCGGCCTTTGGTGCGGCAATCGGGTTCATCACCTTCATCGCCTCGATGATGAGGAGGGTATCGCCCTTGGCAACGCTCTTGCCCACGCTGGCGAAGGGCGCAGCGCCAGGCTCGGGCGCAAGATAGGCAGTCCCGACCATGGGAGACCGCACCAGTCCCGGGTGGTCCGCAACGGGCACTTCCGGCGCCGCAGCCGTTGCGACTTGCGGCTCTGCCGCTGGCGCCGGCGTCGCCAGGGCAGGCGGCGCGGAGACTGTGAGCGTGCCACTGCGCGCCACGCGAATCGCGCGGTCGCCATCGTGGACTTCGATTTCCGTGAGATGGGTTTCATCAAGAAGGCGGGCCAGTTCGCGAACGAGCTCAAGCTCGACCCGCATCCCTTCCCCTCTCGCGGGCTTCCTGCTTTCGGTCATCGTGCCGCCCCTTGCCGCAAGGAGGCTGCGGCGTCCAGCGCAAGCATGTAGGAAAGGCCGCCAAAACCCTGGATCACGCCCCACGCCACGGGCGCAATATGGCTCTGATGCCGGAATCCTTCGCGCGCTGCCGGGTTGGAGAGGTGCACTTCGATGACAGGAGTCGAGATAGAAAGGATGGCGTCTCTGAGCGCAATCGAGCTGTGGGCCAGTGCGCCCGCATTCAAGATGACGGCAAGCGCGCCTCGATCGCCCGCCTCGTGGAGCCAGTCCACCAGATGGCCCTCATGGTTGGACTGGCGGGCATCAAGCGCAAGTCCCAGCGCCTCGGCGCGGGCATGGAGCTGTGTGATGATCTGGTCGAGGCTCTCGGTGCCATAGATCTCCGGCTGACGCTGCCCGAGCCGGTTGAGATTCGGGCCATTGAGAACGCAGACGAGCGACATCAGACCATCCCCTGCAGCGTTGAGCCGCCCCGGCGGGCGCCTTACAGGGGCAGGCCATGGAAATCACCATCGAAGTGAACGGTGCACCACGCCGGGTTCCAGCCGAGTCGAGCATTGCCGCCCTCATCGACTCCCTTGCGCTGGCGCCAGGCCGAGTGGCCGTCGAGCGCAACCGCGAGATCGTGCCAAGAAGCCAGTGGGATTATGTCCGGCTCGGTGAAGGGGACCGGCTGGAGATCGTCCATTTCGTCGGCGGCGGTGCTCCGGCCACGGACGAGGGCTGGGAAGTGGCCGGCCGCCGCTTCCGCTCGCGTCTCATTGTCGGCACTGGCAAGTATCGCGACTATGCGCTGAACGCAGCCGCGGTCGAAGCCGCAGGTGCAGAGATCGTCACCGTGGCCGTCCGCCGTGTCAATCTCTCCGACCCGGCCCAGCCGCGCTTGACCGACTTCATCGATCCGTCACGCATCACCTATCTTCCCAATACGGCCGGCTGCTTTACTGCCGAGGATGCGCTGCGCACGCTGCGCCTGGCGCGCGAGGCCGGCGGCTGGACCCTCGTCAAGCTCGAAGTGCTTGCTGACCCAAAGACCCTGTTCCCCGATGTCATTGAGACCATCCGCGCGACTGAAGTGCTGGTGAAGGAGGGGTTCGACGTAATGGTCTATACGTCGGACGATCCCGTCATCGCACATCGCCTCGAGGAGGCCGGCGCTGCTGCCATCATGCCCCTCGGGGCTCCCATCGGGTCGGGGCTCGGAATCCAGAACCGGGTCAACATCCGGCTCATCGTCGAGCAGGCGAAGGTGCCGGTTCTGGTGGATGCCGGTGTTGGCACTGCCTCCGATGCTGTGATCGCAATGGAGCTTGGCTGCGATGGCGTGCTCATGAACACGGCCATTGCCGAGGCGAAGGATCCGGTCAGGATGGCACGTGCCATGAAGGCCGCAGTCGAGGCCGGCCGCGACGCCTATCTCGCCGGGCGAATGGCGCCGCGCCGCTATGCCGACCCGTCAAGCCCGCTTGCTGGCCTTATCTGACACGCTCACAGAAGGCCAGAAAAGGCGCGCAGAAGCTCCGCATAGAGCGGGCGCTTGAAGGGAACGATCAGGCGCTCAAGATCCTTTGGCGAAGCCCATTGCCAGGCGCGGAACTCGGGGTGGGCGGTCTTGATATTGATATCCCCATCGGTGCCAAGGAACTGAAGTGCGAACCACTTCTGTCTCTGGCCGCGATAGCGGCCGCCCCAGAGCTTGCCCATGAGCTCGGGCGGCAGGTCATAGCTCAGCCAGTCGGCCGTCTCGGCAAGAAGGCGGGTGAGGTGGGGCGCCACGCCCGTCTCCTCCTCCAGTTCACGAAGCGCAGCCGGAAACGGCTCCTCACCTTCGTCAATTCCGCCCTGCGGCATCTGCCAGGCCTCGGCATGCTGGTCGAGCCGCTGGCCAACGAACACCTGCCTGTCGGCATTCAAAAGCATGATGCCAACGCCGGGCCGGTAGGGGAGGGCACCCGCATTCATACAAGAAGCGCCTTCAAGTCTGCGATCTGGCCTTCAAGGTCGGCCTGGGCGGAGGGAATGCCGCCGCGCAGCGTCATGCAACCGTGGATTTGGCCGGCGGCCTCACGGTAGATGACGCGATGGCCCGTCTCAATAAGGCGGGCGGCATAGGCCCGGCCCTGGTCGCGAAGCGGGTCCAGCCCGCAGGTAAAGACAAGCGCTGGCGGCAGCCCGTCCCATTCGGCAGCGCGCAGCGGGCTTGCCCAAGGGTGGTCGGGCGCGGGCGCATAATGTGTTATGAACCAGGCCATGCCTTCGGCCGTGAGCAAATAGCCCTCGGCAAACTCGGCAAGGCTGCCGCCCGAGGCTGCCATGTCGACTCCGGGATAAATGAGCCATTGTGCCAAAAGCGGCAGCTCGCCTGCTGTCTCCCGAGCAACAGCTGCTGCCAGATTGCCTCCAGCCGAATCGCCAGCGAGGATAAGCCCGGTCACGTCATGGCTGAGCGTGCCGGCTGCGTCTGCGACCCAGCGCGTGGCGGCAAGGCAGTCTTCAGTGGCGCCTGGAAAGCGGGTTTCCGGCGCCAGCCGGTAGTCGACTGCAACCACCGACATGCCAAGTTGGGACGCGATTTCAGCGCAGAGCGAATCATGGGTCTCAAGATCGCCGATGACCCAGCCCCCGCCATGAAAATAGACCAGAGCTGGTGCCGGGCCCGATGGTGCGCTGGCCTGGTAGATGCGCGCCGGGATGGGCCCGGCCGGACCAGGGATGCGGATGTCCTCCTTGCGGGCGAGTGCAGGTGCCACCCGGTCGGCAGCTGCTGTCATCTGGCGATACATCTCCCGCGCCGTCGTCGGGTCCACTTCGTGCATTTGCGGCTGGGGTGTCGCTGCCATCATGGCGAGCAGGTTGGCGACGTCCTCGCGCACATAGGCCATGGATTCCTCCCTCAGGTCATGAACTGTTCGGCAAATATCCGGTCATCGAGCGCATATTCGGGGTCGAACAGCAGCTCCAGCGCGCGCTCGAAGTCGGTTGCGACTCGCACATGGGTGACATCGCGCACTTCGAGCTGGTCGGCGACAGCCGACACTGGCCGGCGCTCGGCCTCAAGGATGCGGAACTCGACTACCGACCGATTGGGAATGAGGGCACCGTGCCAGCGCCGTGGCCGAAAGGGCGAGATGGCGGTCAGCGCGAGGAGATCGGACTCAAGCGGCAGGATCGGGCCATTGACCGAAAGATTATAGGCCGTCGAGCCGGCAGGCGTTGCAACCAAGACTCCATCCGCCGCCAGTTCAGCCATCCGCACCTTGCCGTCAATTGCGATCTCAATCCGCGCGGCCTGGCGGGTCTCGCGCAGCAGCGAGACTTCGTTGAAGGCCGGCGAGACCTGCGTTGTCCCGGCCTGCGTTGTCGCCGTCATGGTCAGCGGCCGCAGCTGGAATCCGCGCGCGGCCGCAAGCCGCTCTGGCAGCCGCTCGGGTGACCAATGGTTCATGAGAAACCCGACCGTCCCCCGGTTCATCCCGAAAACTGGCACCTCGACTCCGCCGTCCAGCAGCCGGTGGAGGAGTGCCAGGAGATAGCCATCGCCGCCGAGCGCGACGATCACCTCCGCTTCCGCAACCGGCACAAACGCATGAAGGGCGCGCAGCTCGGCTTCCGCCTCGCGCGCGAGCGGCGTGTCAGAAACGGCAAGCGCGGCCCGCAAGACGGAAGTCAGCCGCCCGTGACCGACATGGTGCGGGAAACCGCCGGCGCCGCACGGCCCCGCTCGATCACAAAATCATGGCCCCTGGGCTTCAGCGCCATCGCCTCATCGAGTGCGGCATCAAGCGCTGCCAGCCCCCCCTGGCGCAGCAGGTCCCGCAACTCGACCCTGTCTTCCTGGCCAAGACACATGAAGAGCGTGCCAGTTGCCGTCACCCGCACGCGGTTGCAACTCTCGCAGAAATTGTGAGTCAAGGGCGTGATGAAGCCGACCTTCTGGCCAGTCTCCTCGATGCGGACATAGCGCGCCGGCCCTCCCGTTCGTTCGGCAAGCGGCTGAAGGGTAAAGCGGGAGTCCAGCAGGCGCCGCACTTGCGTCAGCGGCAAATAGCGGTCGGACCTGTCCTCCTCGATGAAACCAAGCGGCATTGTCTCGATGAACGTGAGGTCGAATCCCTGGCTTCCGCACCATTGCAGCATGGGCAGAATTTCGTCTTCATTGAGGCCCCGCAGGGCCACCATATTGATCTTGACCTTGAGGCCAGCGGCTTTTGCGGCCGCAATACCATCGAGAACGGGGGCGAGACGGCCGCGCCGGGTGATGGCTGCAAAGCGGTCGGGGTCCAGGCTGTCGAGGCTGACATTCACGCGCCGAACTCCAGCCAAAAACAGCTGGTCGGCAAACCGTGCCAGCTGGCTACCATTGGTGGTGAGCGTCAGCTCGTCAAGGCCATGCCCCAGTCGCCGGCCGATGGCCCTCACCAGCTCCATCACATTGCGGCGCACGAGCGGTTCGCCTCCGGTCAGGCGGATGCGCGTGACACCACGGTCGATGAAGGCGCCCGCAATCAGCGCGAGCTCTTCTAGGGTGAGCACGTCCCGCTTGGGCAGGAAGCTCTGGTCGAGCGGCATGCAATAGCTGCAGCGGAAATCGCACCTGTCGGTCACCGACAGCCGGACATAGCTCACCCGGCGGCCAAAGCCGTCGATGAGCAGGCGTGCAGGTTGCGCCGTCATGCCGCTCTTCTAGAGCCTCAGGACCTGAATGCCAGTCGGCAAATTGGGGAAGTCAGGGCGCCGGTCGCGCTTGTGCTCGCGCTGCGGCGAGCACCTGCCGCGCAGCATCGAGGTTGAGGATGGCGATCCCGATCCCGACCACGATGTCGGGCCAGATCGATGGGCGAATCACGGTCATCCCTGCCGCGAAGATGATGGCGACATTGGCGATTGCGTCGTTGCGCGCGGAAAGAAAGGCGGCGCGCACCAGGCTGTCGCTGCGGCGTCGGAAGTGCGCGAGGAGGAAGGCGCACAGGATGTTCACGGCCAGCGCGCCGCCGCCCACCAGCGAAAGCGGAAGCGGATTCGGCACGATCGGTGCCGCGAACTTGGTGCCGAGTGTCCACAAGAATGCCACGGCCGGCACCAGCATGAGCACCGCGAGCCCCATGCCGACTCGCGCCCGTGCGGCAACGGACCAGCCGGCGGCAACCGCGATCAGGAAATTGACGCTCGCGTCCTCCAGAAAGTCGGCGCTGTCAGCAAGAAGCGCGACCGAACCAATCCTGAGCGCGACACCAAGCTCGACTGCACACCAGGCAAGGTTCAGTGCCGCGACAAGGAGGACGGTCCGGCGGAAGTCGCTCACTTTCGCGCCCGGTAGCTGCCAACTGCCATCTTGCGTGGCCCCGGTGCCGGTGGCGCGACCGGAGGCTTGGCAGGCGCATCGGCGAGCTTGGCCAGCGCCCGGGCCAGTGCCAGTGCGCCGCCCAGCCGCTGGCCAGGTGTTGCTAGATCGCGGGCAAGGAAAAGCTTCTGGTCCGGCCGCAGCCGCGCCGCTCCCTTCTGGGCCTCGATCCAGCGAACGAGGCGGTCCGGCGCTGGAAAGCCGCTGGGGGCGAAGCTGACGAGAAGCCCCTTGGGTCCGGCTTCGAGCTTCAGGATTCCCGCCTGACGCGCCACCTGCTTTGCTTCCACCGCTTTGAGGAGATTGGCGGTCTCAGGTGGCAGCTTGCCGAAGCGGTCGATGAGTTCTGCCGCAAATGCCTCGATCGCGGCCGGATCGGCAAGGTCGGCGGCGCGCCGGTAAAGCGCCATGCGGACCGCAAGGTCAGGCACATAGGATTCGGGAATCATGACCGGAGCATCGGTGGTAATCGTCGGTGAGAGCGGATCATCTGGCGGCTTCAGCCCGCTTGCTTCCGCCTTGGCGGCCACAATCGCGTCTTCCAGCATCGACTGGTAGAGTTCAAAGCCGACTTCCCGGATGTGTCCCGACTGCTCGTCGCCGAGCAGGTTCCCGGCACCGCGCTGGTCGAGATCGTGGCTTGCGAGCTCGAACCCGGCGCCGAGCGAATCAAGGCTGGCAAGCACTTGCAGGCGCTTCTCGGCTGCTGCTGTTATCGTGCCTTCCGGAGATGTCATGAGGAGAGCATAGGCGCGGCGCTTGGCCCGACCGACTCGGCCGCGCAGCTGATAGAGCTGGGCCAGCCCGAACATGTCGGCACGGCAGACAATGAGCGTATTGGCGTTGGGAATGTCGAGCCCGCTTTCAACGATGGTGGTCGCGAGCAGCACATCGTAGCGATGCTCATAAAAGGCCGTCATCCGCTCCTCGATCTCGCTGGCGGCCATCTGGCCATGGGCGGTCACGAAGCGCACTTCTGGCACGGTTTGGCAAAGCAGGGCCTCGAGATCGGGGATGTCAGCGATCCGCGGTACCACGATGAAGCTCTGGCCGCCGCGGTGATGCTCGCGCAGCAGGGCCTCGCGCAGCACGACCGGATCGAACGGCCCGACAGTCGTCCTGACCGCCAAGCGGTCAACCGGGGGGGTTGCGATGACCGAAAGCTCGCGCAGGCCCGACAAGGCCATCTGCAACGTGCGCGGAATGGGCGTGGCCGTCAGCGTCAGCACATGGACATCGTGGCGTAGTGCCTTCAGTCGCTCCTTGTGGGTGACGCCGAAGCGCTGCTCTTCATCGACGATGACAAGCCCGAGCCGCCGGAACCTGACCGACTTCGCGAGCAGCGCATGGGTTCCAACCACCACGTCGACGGTGCCGTCAGCAAGCCCCTCCCGCGTTGCCTTTGCTTCGGCCGCTCCCACCAGTCGCGACAATTGGCCGACCTTCAGTGGAAATCCCCGGAACCGTTCACGAAAGGTTTCGGCATGCTGGCGGGCAAGAAGGGTGGTCGGGCAGATGACTGCCACCTGCACGCCAGAGATGGCAGCAGCAAAGGCCGCCCGCAGCGCCACTTCGGTCTTGCCAAAGCCGACATCGCCACAGATGAGCCGGTCCATTGGCCGGCCTCGCCCGAGGTCTTCGAGGACATCCGCAGTCGCGCGCAGCTGGTCGTCGGTCTCCGGCCAGGGAAAGCGGTCGACAAAGGCGGTATAGGCGCTGCTGTCCGGGGTGATGACATCGGCGGGCCGAGTGGCCCGGGCCGCTGCCACCCGCAAAAGATCCTGGGCGATTTCGCGGATCCGATCCTTCATGCGCGCCTTGCGCTGGGCCCAGCCAGTCCCCCCGAGACGGTCGAGCGCAACCCCTTCCGACTCCGAGCCATAACGCGAGAGGACATCGAGATTCTCGACCGGCACATAGAGCCGGTCGCCGCCCGCATATTCGAGCGCTACCGTGTCATGGGGGCTGCCTGCGGCCGTAATCGTCTGCAATCCGAGGTAACGGCCGATGCCATGGTCCTTGTGGACCACGAGCTCGCCAGCACTTAGAACCTGTAGCTCCTTGACGAAGGCATCCGCTGCCCGGGCCCGGCGCCGTCGTGGCACCAGCCGGTCGCCAAGCATGTCGGCTTCCGTCCACAGCTCAAGCCGGCTGCCATCGGCCATCGTCCGCTGGAAGCCATGGGCAAGCGGCAAGACCATGAGCGGCAGCGCTGCACTGGCGGCAGCGCCCAGCGCTTCTTGCCAGCTTGCAACCGGCTGCACGGCGGGGACACCCGCTTCTGCCAGAAGTCCGGCCAGCCGGTCTCGGCTGCCGTCCGAGAAGGCGCTCACAATCACCTGCACCCCCTCTGCACGGGCGCGGGCAAGCCGCGCGGCCACGGCAGCATAGAGGCTCGTTCCGGCGGCTTCGGCAGCCACACGATCGGCTGCGAAATCGCGCGCGGGAAGACCGCCGAGGTCCAGGGGCCCACCGGGGAACGGGCTTGCCAGGTGGACGGGTTGGGCGCCGAGGTGCTTCGCCCACTCGTCAGCGGTGAGATAGAGCGCCTCGGGCGGCAGGGGCCGGTAGACTGCTGCCATGCCAAGGCTGCGCCCCGGTTGGGCAAGCGCCGAGACTCGGTTGCCATGATAGTCGGCAATGGCTTCAAACCGCTGGCTTGCAGCAGATGCGCTGGCGGAATCAGCAAGCACCAGGTCAGCGGGTCCCAGCCAGTCGAACAGAGTCTCCAGCCGCTCCTCGAACAGGGGCAGGAAATGGTCGGCACTCGCGCTGCGCCGTCCCTCGCTGATGGCCTGGTAGAGAGGGTCCGTCGCAGCCGTCGCGCCGAACTGCTCCAGCCAGCCGCGGCGAAACCGGCGGATACGCTCGGGATCAAGCAGCACTTCGGATACTGGAAGAAGGGTTATGGCCCCGCGCTTGCCTGTCGTCCGCTGGGAGGCTGGGTCCACTTCGCGGATGGCCTCCACCTCGTCACCGAAGAAATCCAGCCGGAAGACGAGCTCGCAGCCGGGTGGCATCACATCGAGGAGTCCCCCCCGCACCGCGAACTCGCCCTGGTCAGCCGCCGTATCGACTCGCACATAGCCCAGGCGCTGGAGGTCGCAGACGAGAGACTCGACTGGAAGCTGCTCGCCCACCGTGATCGTGCGGACATGGTCTCTCACGATATCCCGGCCGAGCAAGCGCTGCGTGGCGGCAGCAACCGTCGTGGCAAGGAGCTGGGGTCGCGCTGGCGGCGAAAGCAGCGCCGCAAGCGTTGCCAGCCGCTCCGCCACCACAACATGGCTGGGCGAGGCGCGGTCGTAAGGCAGGCAGTCCCAAGCCGGAAAGATGTGGACGTCGAGCTCAGGCGCGAACAGGTTTGCAGCCTCCGCGACGGCTCGTGCCGCCGCCTCATCGGCGGCAATCAGCACGGCGCGACCGCCGTCAGCATGGGCAGCTCGCGCCAGGTCGGCCATGGCCCAGGGAAGGAGGCCGGCTGGCAGGCCAGAGACGGTGAGCGGAGCGCGGGCGCGCTGGAGCTCAGCAATCGGCTCGAAAGATGCTCTCACCCGGAAAGCTCGACATAGTCGCGCGCACGCAGCCGCTCAAACATCGGCCCGGCAAGCGCTGCTGGCGGCTCGGCAGTCCCGAACGCCCAGGCCAAGATATCGACATCCTGCTCTTCGAGCAGGGCTTCAAACCAGGCCAGCTCTGCGCTTGTCATGCCGTCCAGGTAGCGGGCAGCAAAACCGCCGATAAGAAGGTCGGCTTCCTTCGTTCCCCGGTGGGTGGCGCGCCACCATGCGCGCTTCAAGCGAAACTCCAGTGGGGCTTCGGTCATGAAAGCAAGGTCCAAGCCGCTGCGGCGGGCCACTTGCATTTGCGCGCCCGCCAAAATTGCGATTAGGTCGATAGGCGTGCGGCCCGACCTCCTCAACCCTCTCTTCGCCGACGTGACATCACTTCCCGGGGTGGGACCGAGAGTCGCACAGCGGCTCCACAAGCTTGGCATTGCGCGCGTGCGCGATCTCCTCTTCCAGCTGCCATCCGGCTTCCGCCGCACCCGCCCGATCGCTTCTTTGGCGCATGCCGAGCCTGGCGAGCGAGTGCGCATCACAGTCAGGATTGTCCAGCATCGCAAGGCCCATGGCCGGGCTCCAGCGCGGGCAGCAGCGCTCGACGCTACTGGCCACCCGCTTGCGATCCTCTTCTTCGGTGCCCAAGCCGACCGGATGCTCGCGCGCCTGCCCGTTGGCCAACAGGTGCGAATCTCGGGCCGGCTTGAACGCTGGAACGACCAGCTGCAGATGGCCCATCCTGAGCAGGTCATCCCGATCGATCCGCTGGCCGATCCTGCTTCCCAAGCGCCCGGCCTTGAAGTTGAACCGGTCTACCCGCTGACCGAGGGCCTGTCTCGCCGGGCACGAATCGATGCTGTTGCAAAAGCGCTCGATCGTCTTCCGGCGCTTCCGGAATGGCTGGATCCTGCGCTCGTTGCTCGCAACCGCTGGCCGAGCTTTGCCGAGGCGCTGCGCGCAGCGCACGGCGACCCGGCAGCTGACGTCGCGCGTGACCGTCTCGCCTTGGACGAGCTTCTCGCCGGCCAGCTCGCCTGGGCCTTGGTGCGCGCCCGCAACCGGCGCAGGGCAAGCCGCGCGCTCGTAGGCAATGGTCAGATCACCGGGCCCCTTGTCGACCGCCTTCCCTTCGCTCTGACTGGCGCCCAGCACCGCGTGATTGGCGAAATCCACGCCGATCTCGCCCGGCCGCAAGCAATGCTGCGGCTCCTCCAGGGCGATGTCGGCTCAGGCAAGACGCTGGTGGCCGCCCTTGCCCTTGCCCGTGCCGTCGAGGCTGGTGTCCAGGGCGCCTTTCTTGCCCCGACTGAGCTTCTCGCCCGCCAGCATTTCCGAACGCTTTCGGGCCTCTTTGCAAGCCTTCCAGTTCGGCTTGGCCTCCTCTGTGGCCGCGAGAAAGGCCGCGCGCGGGACCGTGTGCTCGCCGATCTCGCTTTGGGCGGGATCGACATTCTCGTTGGCACGCACGCCATCTTCCAGGATCAGGTTCGCTATCGCAATCTCGGCCTTGCCGTCATTGACGAGCAGCACCGCTTCGGTGTCGCCCAGCGGCTTCTGCTCCAGCGCAAGGCCGCGCAGGCGCCCCACCTCCTCGTCATGACAGCAACCCCCATTCCGCGCACGCTGGCGCTCGCGAACTACGGCGCTCTTGATATTTCGGTGCTGAACGAGCGGCCGCCTGGCCGCCTGCCCATCGACACGCGCGTGATCGCCATGGCCCGGATGCACGAAGTGGTTGATGGCCTCGCCCGCCATCTTGCCGCCGGGCGCCGGGCCTACTGGGTTTGTCCACTCGTCGAAGACGACAGTGACGAGCCCCAGGCAGACGAACAGGCTGCAGCCGTCACGCGCGCAACGATGCTGAAGGACCGGTTCGGCGACCGGGTTGCCCTCGTCCATGGCCGCATGCCTGGCCCCGAGCGCGATTCTGCGCTGGCCCGGTTTCTCAGTGGCGAGGCGCAGCTCCTTGTTGCGACCACCGTCATCGAGGTGGGGGTCGATGTGCCCGAGGCGACCCTGATCGTCATCGAGGCGGCCGAGCGCTTCGGGCTGGCGCAGCTCCATCAGCTGCGCGGACGGGTGGGGCGTGGGCGGGAAAAATCAGTGTGCATCCTCCTTGCCGGACCCCGCCTTTCCGAGACTGCTCGCGAGCGCCTGAAGATGCTGCGCGCAACGGATGACGGCTTCGCCATCGCGGAAGCCGATTTGCAGCTTCGCGGGCCAGGCGAGCTTCTTGGCACCAGGCAGGCAGGCGAGCAGGGGTTCGCCATTGCAACCGATGCCCAGGTTGCCCGGCTGATTGCAGCAGCAGACGCTGAAGCCCGACTCCTTCTTGCGCGCGACGGCGGCCTGTCCGGCCCGCGCGGCGAGGCAGCACGTCTCCTCCTCTACCTGTTCGATCGCGATGCTGCGGTTCGCACCTTGCAGAGCGGCTAGAGACCGGCCTAGGCAAGCAGGCATGTGGCGCTTCTTGCTCCTTATTGCTGCGGCCGGGCCAGCGCTGGCCACGCCGCCTCCCATGGCAGCCGTCGTTGCGGCTTGGGAAGCGCAAGACTGGCCGCAGGTTCGCGCCCACCTGCGGCCGATGGCGCTTCGCGGCGATCCGGCTGCTGAGACGCTCCTTGGCGTCATGGCCGCCCGGGGCCTTGGCGCACCGGCAGACCCAGCTGTGGCGGTGGCCTGGTATCTGCGCGCTGCGCGCAGCGGGTATGTGCCGGCCAGGCTTGCGCTTGCCGATGCCTATCGGCGCGGCGAGGGCGTGGCGCGCGATCCTGCACAGGCGGCGCGCATCGAACAGACCCTGGCTGAGGAGCGACGCTAGGGCCTCAGGTGCCAACTAGCCGGGCATGGCGCTTGCGGCCGAGGCTCAGCCGGCCAGGCGCCATAATCCGGACCTCCGGATCGGTTACGACCTTGCCGTCGAACCGGACTGCACCTTCGGCAAGCTTGCGCCGGGCTTCCCCGCGCGATGCCGCAAGCCCAGTTGCGGTCAGCGCCTCCACCACACCGACCGGAAACTGGACACGCGCTTCAGGAAGCGCATCGCCAGCCGCGCCCTCACCAAAGGTCGCCTGCGCTGTCGCTTCGGCCTGCCGCGCTGCCTCTCCGCCCCGGCACAGCGCGGTCGCGGCATTGGCAAGCACCACTTTGGCAGCGTTGATTTCTGCCCCTTCGAGCTGCTCGAGGCGGACGATTTCGGACTCTGGCAAGTCGGTGAAGAGGCGCAGGAAGCGGCCGACATCGCGGTCATCGGTATTGCGCCAGAACTGCCAATAGTCCCAGTCGGAAAGCTGGTCCCGGTTGAGCCAGACCGCGCCTTCGGCGGTCTTGCCCATCTTGGTGCCAGCAGCGGTTGTAATGAGGGGGGTCGTGAGCCCGAGCAGGTCCGGGCAGCCAACCCTGCGCCCAAGATCGATCCCCTGGACGATATTGCCCCACTGGTCCGAGCCACCCATCTGCAGCCGGCAGCCATGGCGCCGCGCCAGCTCGACAAAGTCAAAGGCCTGCAGCACCATATAGTTGAATTCGAGAAACGACAGCGGCTGCTCGCGCTCGAGCCGCAGGCGCACGGAATCCTGTGCCAACATCCGGTTGACCGACAGATGCCGGCCATAGTCCCGCAGGAAGGGGATGAGCTCCAGCTGGTCGAGCCAGTCTGCATTGTCGACCATGATGGCATCCCCCGGCCCATCGCCGAAACGCAGAAAGCGCTCAAACACCGCGCGGATGGAGGACTTGTTCGCGGTGATGACGGCATCGGCCAACAGCTGGCGCTGGCTGTCCTTGCCTGAGGGGTCACCAATCTTCGTGGTGCCGCCCCCCAGAAGCACGATCGGCCTGCCGCCATGCTGCTGCAGCCGGCGCAGCAGCATGATGGTTGCAAGATTGCCGACATGGAGGGAGGGCGCTGTGCAGTCATAGCCGACATAGGCGACAAGCCCTGGAGATGCAGCTGCTGCGTCCAGGGCTTCCGCATCGGTCAGCTGGTGGATATGGCCCCGGGCGGCAAGGTCTTGCAGGAAGTCTGACCGGTACATGGCGCCGAGCGCCTTAGGAGGGAATTCGGCCATGGAAAAGCGGCCATGACCAGCCGGTTGGTGATCGGCCTCATGTCAGGCACTTCCGCAGACGCTGTCGATGCGGCCTTGATTGAGACGGACGGCGAAGCTCTGGTGCGGCTTATTGCCGCGGCCGAACGACCCTATCTGCCAGAGGAGCGGGCCCGGATCCGAAATGCCGCAAAGCGCGCCCGCACCTTTGAGGCACCCGTCGCCGATGCGGCCATCCTCGAGGCCGAGCGCATGCTGACCCTTGCCCATGCCGATGCTGTGCGGATGCTGCCAGACTGGGAGCAGGCCGAGCTCATCGGCTTCCATGGTGCAACTGTTGCCCACCGGCCCGACCTGGGCTGGACCTGGCAGATCGGCGATGCCGGTCTTCTTGCCTCTGCACTCAACCGGCCCGTGGTCCATGACTTTCGCAGCGCCGATGTCGCAGCTGGTGGCCAGGGCGCGCCGCTTGCACCCGGCTTTCACCGCGCCATCACTGCGCATCTGCCGCGCCCGATGGGAGTCCTCAACATCGGCGGCGTTGCCAATCTGACCTGGTTTGCCGATCACGCCTGGGGTGCATTCGACACGGGACCAGGCAATGCCCTCCTCGATGATTGGGTCGCTGCCCACAATGCCGGAACGCGGGACTGGAACGGTGCCCTCGCTGCATCCGGGCGCGTTCGGGACGATGTGCTCGCTGCCCTCCTTGACCATCCCTGGTTCGATCAGCCTGGCCCCAAGTCGCTCGATCGAGACGATTTCTCGATACGCCCAGTGCACGGCCTGCCGCTCGCGGACGGCGCGGCGACGCTTACCGCCTTTACTGCTGAAGCTGTCGCCCTTTCGCTTCGCCTTCTTCCCGTCCCCCTGTCCCGCCTTCTGGTGTGCGGCGGCGGGCGCCGGAATCCAGCACTCATGCAGGCACTGGCCATGCGCACCGGAGTCGAGGTGGAAGCGGTGGAGACGGAAGGCCTCGATGGCGACTCGCTCGAGGCCCAGGCTTTCGCCTGGCTTGCTGCGCGCGTTGCCGACGGCAAGCCGACCAGCTGGCCAGAAACGACGGGCGTTGCATCACCTGTAAGCGGCGGGCAGCGCGTTGATCCCTGACTGGCTGGGCGCCCCCAGGGCGCCGCAGCCAGAGGGACTCCCCGGCTTAGTCCTGCAAGGCCGCCGTCTTCTGACCGCGGGCCCGATGCTCGGCAATGGCACGCCGACGGGCGGGCTCTGTTGCGGCGATGGTTGCCTCGACACAGGCAGCGCGCGCCTTGTCCAGCGCTTGCGCGCGGGCATTGGGTTCCGGGTCGCAAACGGCCGCCGCAGCACGCGCGATTCGCAAGTCAAGCCGGGCCCGCCCTTCGACGGTGGTGAGGTCAAGACCATCAGTCCGGATGCGGACGGCTGCCGGCCAAGCAGCGGCAGGAAGGCCGCGCGCAAGGACTCCAGGCACATCGGCTTGTGGCGCAGCCAGCAACGAGGTTCCCGTCGCAGCCGCGACAAGACTGAGGATGGCAGCGAGCTTCATTTTTGTCTCCCTCAAGGCCGGGGGATGCCGGCACAGGAGGGAGGCTATCACTTGTCACGCAGATGTCAAATATCTGTCATCTTCCTGTAACCAAAATCTGCCAGCCGGGGTTGCGAATCACCTCGGGACGCCTGTCCCGAGCCGGCGGTCGAGATAGGCCTCAACGGTCCGCATGAGCTCGTCCATCTCCGCTTCGAAATGGTGATTGGCCCCCTCGATCGTCGCATAGTCGATCGTGATATGCTTCTGAGTCTTCAGTTTTTCGACCAGCTTCGCAACTGCCGGCTCGGCCACCACTTCATCGCCCAGGCCCTGCACAATGAGGCCGGAGGAGGGGCAGGGGGCGAGAAAGCCGAAGTCGTAAAGATTGGCTGGCGGTGCAATCGAGATGAACCCTTTCACTTCCGGTCGGCGCATGAGGAGCTGCATTGCAATGAGGGCGCCAAACGAAGCGCCAGCCACCCAGGTGCCCGAGCTTTCCGGATTGATCGCCTGCAGCCAGTCGAGCGCGGACGCCGCATCAGAAAGCTCGCCAACACCGTTGTCGAATTCGCCCTCTGATCGCCCAACGCCGCGAAAATTGAACCTCAATGTGGCAAAGCCGCGTTTCGCAAAAATATTGTAGAGCGCAAGCGTGATCGGATAGTTCATCGTGCCGCCGCTGTGGGGATGCGGGTGCAAGATGATCGCCAGCATCGGCCGGGGGTGGGGCGACGGCTGGTAGCGACCATGCAGACGGCCTTCGGGGCCGGGAAAAATGACTTCAGGCATAGCTCCCCTTCCGAATTTTCGGGCCCGAATGCCCAGGGGCCCGTCCGCCCTGCTGGCTGTCGCCATCCAGCTGGCGTTGGCTATAGAAAGTGGGGGAAGGAACGGGCAATCGCAACCTCGGCAGTCCCATGACGCGCACCTATCTCGACTGGGCCGCAACGGCGCTGCTCCGCCCTGAGGCGGCTTCCGCCATGGCAGAGGCTTGCACTCGGCTCGAGTCCGGGGAGTGGGCAAATCCCTCCTCCCAGCATGGCCCGGGGCGTGCGGCACGGCGGGCACTCGAAGATGCGCGCGCGTCTCTGGCTGCCGCATTTGCTGTTCCTGCTGACTCCCTCGTCTTTACCAGTGGCGGGACGGAAGCCTTGGCACTTGCGCTTGGAGGCGCTGCGGCATCGATGCGGGCGGTGATGGCAACCGAACATGCCGCCGTGCGCGAGGCAGCGCCTGGAGCGCATATCCTCCCCGTGAGCCAGGACGGCAGTCTGGTAGAAGAGGCGCTTCTATCCCTGCCCGAGGGTGCTCTCGTTGCCGTCCAGGCCGCCAACAATGAGACCGGTGTGCTCCAGGACCTCGACTCAATCGCAGCGCATGTGCATGCCCGCGGCGGCCGGCTTCTTGCCGATTGCGTCCAGTCTGCTGGCAAGCTGCCACTGCCTCGTGCCGCCGACTATGTTGCAATCTCGGCCCACAAGCTCGGCGGGCCAACGGGCGTGGGCGCGCTCATCGTGCGCTGTCGCGACGGCCTCGCTGCCCTCCAGCGCGGTGGCGGGCAGGAGCAGGGGTTGCGCGGCGGCACCGAGAATCTCGTTGGCATCCTTGGTTTTGCGGCAGCAGTTGCCGCGCTCGACTCGCGCTTTCTCGATCGCGCCGGCGCGCTCCGGGCCCGGCTCGAGGCCGGAGTCATTGCTGCCGGTGGGCGCGTCATTGCAGCAGGTGCGCCAAGGCTTCCCACCATCAGCTGCGTCCATCTCCCCGGCGTTCCAGCTGCCAACCAGCTGATCGCCATGGACTTGGCCGGAATCGCTGTGAGCCAGGGGCCGGCCTGTTCGTCGGGCACGCTCCGGCCGTCGGCCGTACTCGAAGCCATGGGCGAGACCGAAGCTGCGCGCGAATCGCTGCGCGTCTCGACTGGCTGGAGTACGACCGAGGCCGACATCGACCGTTTCCTCGACGTCTGGACTGGGCTTGCCGCGCGCCGGCGGGCGGCAT
>NZ_JBRCLD010000077.1:0-11139 GCF_053487655.1 Thermaurantiacus sp.
CCGTGCACCTTGTGGATGAAATATTTGATCATTTCCTCGGCGACTTCGATGTCAGCGATGACGCCATCGCGCAGCGGGCGGATGGCCTCGACATTGCCGGGGGTTTTTCCCATCATGAGCTTCGCATCATTGCCGACCGCCTTGACCTGGCGGCGGCCATTGACGGTCTCGAGGGCGACGACCGAAGGCTCGTTCAAGACAATGCCGCGGCCGCGGACATAGACGAGGGTGTTGGCGGTGCCGAGGTCGATCGCCATGTCCTGCGACAGGAAGCCGAAGATCTTCGAGAGAAAGTTCACGCGCGACACCTCCATGGGGCCCGGGGCGGCGGGCAGGCGCCAGGGGCGCCGGCGCCCCGGCTGGCGGCCGGGTGGACAGGGACGCCGTTCGGGAGTGTGCGAGCGCATAGGCGTCTCGCCCCTCGTTCGCAACGACTAACTTCTGCTGTTGCAGCAGCAGGGAGCGGCTGCGCTTGCATGCAAGCGCCTGGGGTGCGATTCCCCCTCCCTGTGCCCATCCGCCGCCTGCCGCCTGCCCTTGTTGACCGGATTGCTGCCGGGGAAGTGGTCGAGCGGCCTGCAAGTGCCGTCAAGGAACTCATCGAGAATGCGCTCGATGCCGGCGCCCGGCGGGTGCGCGTGGATGTGGCGGAAGCTGGCACAAAGCATATCCTCGTTGAAGACGACGGCTGCGGCATGCCGCCTGCCGACATGGCGCTTGCCGTCGAACGGCATGCAACTTCGAAGCTGGTCGATGAAGATCTGCTTGCCATTTCAAGCTTCGGCTTTCGTGGCGAGGCGCTGGCGGCGCTGGCGGCCGTGGCCCGGCTCACGATTGAGAGCCGGACCGCGGCGGCGGAAAGCGGCTGGCGGCGAGTCGTTGATGGCGGCGTGTGCGTGGCCGAGGGGCCGGCAGCCCTGGCGCATGGCACGCGCGTGCGGGTGGATGGGCTGTTTGCCCGCGTGCCAGCGCGCTTGAAGTTCTTGCGGTCGCCGCGGGCCGAGGCGGGCGCCATCCTTGAGGAAGTGCGGCGGCTGGCGCTGGCGGCCCCGGAGGTCGCCTTCACTCTGGTGCTGGACGGACGGGTAGTCCTGGACGTCGCCGCAGAGCCGGAGGGCGCCAGTCTCGCAGCGCTTCTGGCACGCGTGCAGGCGCTGCTGCCAGGCATGGAGGACATGGTGCCGGTTGACTTTGCTCGGGGCGCGATGCGGCTTTCCGGGCTTGCTGGGCTTCCGGCCGCAGCGCGGGGAACGCCTGCCCACCAATATCTCTTCGTCAACCGCCGGCCGGTGCGCGACCGGCAGCTCATGGGCGCGCTGCGCGGCGCCTATCGCGACCGCCTGGCGGCTGACCGTCATGCTGCTGCGCTCCTGTTCCTTGATGTGCCGAGCGCTGATGTCGACGTGAACGTGCACCCGGCCAAGACGGAAGTGCGGTTCCGCGCGCCTGACGAAGTGCGCGGCCTGATTGTCGCGGGAGTCCGCCGGGCCCTCGATTCGGCAGGGCTTGTGGCAGCGCCGACGGCTGCTGTTGCGCTGGCAGCCGCGTTCGTGCCCGGGGCAGCGGCTGCGGGCGTGGCAGAGCCGGCTGCGGCCTTTGCGCGGCCAGCGCTTGCCCTGGCGCTGCCGCCGGCAGGACGGGGGATGGCGGAAGGCTCTGAGACGGTGCCCGCCTTTCCGCTCGGGGTGGCGCGGGGCCAGGTGGCAGGCACCTATATTGTGGCCGAGGCTGAGGATGCGCTGGTGCTCGTGGACCAGCATGCAGCACACGAGCGGCTGGTGCTGGAAGCGATGCGCGATGCCCGCGGCAGTGGGGCCCTGGCGAGCCAGGCGCTGCTCTTGCCAGTCATGGTTGCGCTTGCGCCGGACGCTGCGGACCGGCTGGAGGCGGCAGCGCCGCTTCTGGCTCGGCTCGGGCTCGAGCTCGAGCGGATGGATGGGGCAACCGTGATGGTCCGCGCGCTTCCGGCGCTGCTTTCTGGGGCCGACCCCGCAGCCCTGGTCAGGGACCTTGCCGAGGAACTGGCCGATGGCCGCCCGGCGGGGCTTGATGCCCGGCTGGACCAGGTGCTGGCGACGATGGCCTGCCATGGCAGCGTGCGCGCCGGCCGGGCGCTTTCGCTCGCCGAGATGAATGCGCTGCTGCGGGCAATGGAGGCTTGCCCGGCAGCGGCCACCTGCAACCATGGCCGGCCAACCTTCCTTCGACTGGCCAAGGCCGATCTTGCCCGGCTGTTCGGCCGCTAGGGCGTTGACGCGAGCCTGTGGAGGCGTCAGGCTTGCGCTCGGGCTTCACTTGGGAGGCAGTGGCAATGTGGTGGACAGGGGTTCTGGCGCTGGGGCTCGCGCTTGCGGCCTGCGGGCCCGACCGGCGGCAAGTGGACCTGGATTTCGCGGCCAAGGAAGCTGCCATTCAAGCTGGCGTGGCAGCGCAGGCGAACGCGCGCGTGGCTGCGGCGGAGCCACCGCCCGGCATGCGGCCGGCACCTATGGTAGAGACAGCACTTTCCTGCGCGGATGGCAGCATGCGGACTCTGCGCTATTTCCCGGAGCAGGGGATTGCCATTCTCCTGCCCGAGGGAAGGGGCAAGGAATTGCAGATGGAGCCTGTCGCCTCGGGCGTGCGCTATGCCGGCTATGGCATCGAAGTCAGCGGCAAGGGCACGAGCTACATGATAACGATGGGCGACAGCGCGCCACTTGCCTGCACGGCAGAGGGCTGAGTGCCCCTTGCCGGCCTTTGTGGGCGTTGTGGACAAGGCCTGCAAAGCCGGCCTGCGGCAGGGCCCCGAAAACAGGCTTTGTGCAAAGTTGCCCCGGCCGCGCCCTGCGGGCGACCGGGACGTGCTGCACCTCTCCCGCACTTCGGCTCAGGCGGCGAGGGCGCTGCGGCCCCTTTTCACCATCAGCTTGTTGAGGGCATTCACATAGGCCCGGGCCGAGGCGACGAGCGTATCGGTGTGAGCGCCAAGCCCGCGCGCCGTGCGCCCGGCCTCGCCGAGCAGGACCGAGACTTCGGCCTGGGCGTCGGTGCCGGCAGTGACGGCTGCCACTTCATAGCGGAGGAGATGGGCATCCGGGTGGGGGACGATCGCACGCACGGCCTTGAAGAGCGCGTCCACTGGCCCCGAGCCCTTGGCGGCGGCCATCTTCTCCTCGCCATCGACGACAAGTGTCAGGATGGCGCGGGCCTGGCCAGTTGAGCCGCAATAGACTTCGACTTCGGCGACCTGGATCCGGTCATGGCCGCGCAGCACCTCATCGTCGACAAGGGCGACGATATCCTCGTCGAACACCTGTTTCTTGGCATCGGCCAAGTCCTTGAAGCGGCGGAAGGCGTCGAGAAACTCGTTGTCAGCGAGCTGGTAGCCCATCTGGGCGAGCTTGTCACGGAAGGCGGCGCGGCCCGAATGCTTCCCGAGCACGAGGCTGGAGTGGGACTGGCCGACGGACGCGGGCGTCATGATCTCGTACGTGCTCGAATCCTTCAGCATGCCATCCTGGTGGATGCCGGACTCATGGGCGAAGGCGTTGGCACCGACGATCGCCTTATTGGGCTGGACCTGCATGCCGGTGACGGCCGAGACGAGGCGCGAGGCGCGCGTAATCTCGGTTGAGACGATGCCGGTCTCGAACGGGAGCACATCGTTCCGGACGCGAAGCGCCATGGCGATTTCCTCAACGGCGGCATTGCCGGCGCGCTCGCCAATGCCGTTGACGGTCGACTCCACCTGGCGGGCGCCCGCCATGACGGCAGCGAGCGTGTTGGCGACTGCAAGCCCGAGGTCATTGTGGCAGTGGGTCGAAAAGATGGCCTTGTCGGCATTGGGCACGCGGGCGCGCATGTCACGGAACAGGGCGCCATAGGTTTCCGGCGTGGCATAGCCGACCGTGTCGGGGAGGTTGATGGTGGAGGCGCCAGCACGGATCGCAACCTCGATCGCCCGGGCGAGGAAGTCGGGATCGGAGCGCGTTGCGTCTTCGGCGGACCATTCAACATCGTCGACAAGGTTGCGCGCAAAGGTGACAGATTCGCGGATGGCCTCCAGCACCTCCTCCGGCGACTTGCCGAGCTTCACCTTCATGTGGAGGGGGGACGTTGCGATGAAGGTGTGGATCCGCGGCCGTTTCGCCGGGCGGAGCGCTTGCGCTGCGCGCTCGATGTCGGCCCGGTTCGCGCGGGCGAGGCTTGCGACAATGGCGCGTGTCGCCTGGCGGGCGACGGCCTCGACGGCCTCGAAATCGCCCTCCGAGGCAATGGCAAAGCCAGCCTCGATGATGTCAACGCCGAGCGCTTCGAGCTGCGCTGCAACCCGGAGCTTCTCTTCAAGGTTCATGGAGCAGCCAGGCGACTGCTCACCGTCACGAAGCGTTGTGTCAAAGATGAGGATACGATCTGACATGAGCAGCACTCCCTCAAGAATGAAAGGACCCCTCGGGCGCGGCGCAGGACACCCCCGCGCAGTGGTCAGCGCGCCCGGGGGCGCCTAAGTCGAAGGACGTTGCTCACGGGCATCGGAAATACCAGAGCTGGCGCACGCATGCAACTGCAGCGGTTGCCGGATGCCGAGGCAATCCGTAAACGCCGCCGGACATGTCGTCCATTGTCATGAAGTTCGGCGGCACCTCGATGGCCGGGATTGAACGCATCCGCAATGTGGCTGCACGGGTCAAGCGCGAGGTGGAGGCGGGCAACCGGGTTGCCGTCGTCGTCTCGGCCATGGCCGGGGAGACGGACCGGCTCATCAACCTCTGCCGCGAGGCCTCGCCGCTTGCCGAGCCGGCCGAATATGATGTGGTGGTGGCCTCCGGCGAGCAAGTGACGACCGGGCTTTTGGCGATTGCCTTGAATGCGATCGGTGTGCCGGCCCGCTCCTTTCTTGGCTGGCAATTGCCGATCCGGAGCAGTGCAGCCCATGGGCTGGCGCGGATCGAGGATATTGGGACGGGCGCACTCGAGGCGGCGCTTGCGGCCGGCCAGGTTGCCGTCATCCCCGGCTTCCAGGGCGTGACGGCAGACGGCCGAATCTCAACGCTGGGCCGCGGCGGCTCGGACACATCTGCTGTTGCCGTTGCAGCAGCGCTCAAGGCTTCGCGCTGCGATATCTACACCGACGTGGAAGGAGTCTACACAACCGACCCCCGGATCGTGCCGCGGGCGCGCAAGCTTGCGCGCATCACCTATGAGGAGATGCTGGAGCTGGCGAGCGTGGGGGCGAAAGTGCTGCAGACCCGCTCGGTTGAGCTTGCCATGAAGGAAAAGGTCCGGCTTGCGGTCTTGTCGAGCTTTTCTGACGAGCCGGGAACGCTGGTGGTCGATGAGGACGAAATCGTGGAGCAGGAACTGATCGCCGGCGTTGCCTATGACCGCAACGAAGCCAAGGTGACGATTGTGGCCGTGCCCGACCGGCCTGGCGCGGTTGCCAGCATCTTTGGCGCGCTGGCGGATGCCAACATCAATGTCGACATGATCGTCCAGAACATCGCCCATGACAGCGCGACGACCGATGTGACCTTTACTGTGCCGCGCACCGAATTGCAGCGGGCAAAAGCAATGCTGGAGGCCGTGCGTGGCGATGTCGGCTTTGCGCGGCTGATTTCGGATGAAAATGTGGTCAAGGTCTCGGTTGTCGGTGTCGGGATGAAGAGCCATGCTGGCGTTGCCGTCACCATGTTCCGGGCGCTTGCTGACCGCGGCATCAACATCCAGGCCATCACCACCTCGGAAATCAAGATCTCGGTCTTGATCGCAGAGGAATATCTCGAGCTTGCTGTGCGCGTGCTGCACACGGCCTATGGCCTTGACGCGCCCCAATGAGTGCGACGCCCTATCTCGACCGGCTGACGGCGCGCGGCCGGGGTTTTCTCGGCAGCCGCCATGCCATTCTCGGGGGCGCGATGACCTGGGTTTCCGAGCGCAACCTGGTGGCTGCGATTTCAAACGCGGGGGGCTTTGGAGTCATTGCCAGCGGCGCGATGGCACCCGACATGCTGGCCTGCGAGATCGAGGCGACGCGCGCGCTGACCAACCGGCCCTTTGGTGTCAACCTCATTACGCTGCACCCGAGGCTTGCTGACCTCATTGCCGTGTGCGCCGAGGCCAAGGTCTCGCATGTGGTGCTCGCCGGCGGGCTGCCACCGGCGCCAGCGATGGCTGCCGTCAAGCAATTTGCGCACCTCCTATGCTTTGCGCCCAACCTTGCCGTTGCGCGCAAGCTGTTGCGCTCGGGCGCGGATGCCCTCATCATCGAAGGCTCGGAAGCCGGCGGGCACATCGGGCCGGTGAGCCTTGCCGTGCTGGCGCAGGAGATATTGCCGGCGCTCCCGGAGGCAATCATCTTTGCAGCAGGCGGGATCGGCCATGGGGCTGGCATTGCGGCGCTCGTCGAAATGGGCGCGGCCGGCGTGCAGCTTGGCACCCTGTTCGCGGCAGCCGAGGAGAGCGTTGCCCACCCGGCCTTCAAGCAGGCGTTTTTGCGTGCAGCCGCGCGCGACGCGGTCGCCTCCGTGCAGCTGGACCCGCGGTTGCCCGTTATCCCCGTCCGGGCGCTCAGGAATGCCGGGACCGAGGCCTTTGTTGCCAAGCAGCGCGAAGTGGCGGAGCGGCTGGACCGAGGCGAGATCGAGCCAGCGCACGCCAGTCTCGAGATCGAACATTACTGGGCAGGCGCACTGCGGCGCGCGGTCATCGACGGCGATGTCGAGACCGGCTCGCTGATGGCTGGCCAGTCGGTCGGGATGGTGAAGGCGATCGAGCCAGTGGCAGCGATCATTGAACGCCTTGTGACCGGCGCCGAGGCGGCGCTCGCCCGGGCGCGGGTTGCCGAGCCGGCCTGATGCCGGTCGGCAGCGCCCGGGAGATCCTGCGTCGCCTGCATGACGTGATGGCGGCGCGCACGCCAGCGGAAGCCAAGCTCGACCAAGTGGCGGAGATCGTCGCCTCCGAGCTGGGCTCGGAAGTTGCCTCCATCTATCTCATGCGCGACGGCGCGCTTGAGCTGTTCGCCACCCGAGGTCTCAAGCAGGAGGCAGTGCATGTGACTCGGCTCGGCCTCGGCCAGGGGCTGGTGGGGACGATTGCCGAAAGCCGGGTGCCATTGAACCTTGCCGAGGCCTCGAGCCACCCGCGTTTCGCCTACCGGCCGGAGACCGGGGAGGAGCGGTTTCACAGCTTCGCCGGCGTTCCCATCATCCGCCGCGAAGCCGTCATTGGCGTGCTCGCTGTCCAGCATGTGAGCCCGCGCGCCTATGACGAGCTCGAAATTGAAGCGCTGCAGACCGTTGCCATGGTGCTGGCAGAGCTCATTGCGGCCTCCGGGCTTGGCGCTGAGCCGGTGGTCACGCGGCCGCGGGAGACGGCGGCGCTGCGGCTCTCGGGTGTTCGGCTTGTCGATGGTGTGGCGCGCGGCGTTGCTGTCTTCCATCAGCCGCGAGTGCGGATCGAGCGGACGGTGGCCGACGATGTGGAAGAGGAGAAGGCGCGCCTTGAGGCCGGGTTCCGAGCGCTTCGCGAGCAAGTCGACCATATGGTGCGCCAGGCCGAGTTCGCCGGGCCTGGCGACCACGACGAGATTCTTGAGACCTACAAGATGTTCGCCTTCGATGAGGGGTGGGCGCGGCGGATCCATGATGCCATCGAAGGCGGGCTGACGGCGGAGGCCGCGATTGAGAGCGTCGCCCAGGCGCAGCGCATCCGCATGGGCGGGATCGCCGACCCCTATCTCGCCGAGCGGCTCCATGATCTCGATGATCTGTCGAACCGGCTCATCCGCATCATCGCCGGCAAGCTGGGAACGGCGGCCACGCTCGGGCTCAAGTCCGACATGATCCTGATTGCGCGCAACCTCGGGCCAGCGGAACTCCTCGAATATGACCGGCGGTACTTGAAGGGCGTGGCGCTGGAGGAAGGGTCCTTGACTGCCCATGTCACCATCATTGCCCGCGCCATGGGGGTGCCGGTGGTGGGGCGGATCCGCGGGCTGCGCGACCAGGTGGCGGAAGGCGACCCGCTCATCCTCGATGCGGGCGTGGCGGCCCTCTTCGTCCGCCCGCAGGCAAGCGTGGTACGCAGTTTCGAAGAGCAGGCAGCGCTCCGGGCGAAGCGGCAGGCGGGGTTTGATGCCTTGCGCGATCTGCCAGCGCTCAGCCGCGATGGTATCCGCGTGCAACTCTATATCAACGCTGGGCTGCGGTCCGACTTGCCAGCGCTTGCGCTCACCAATGCCGACGGGATCGGCTTGTTCCGGACCGAGTTCCAGTTCCTGGTCTCAGCAACCCTGCCGCGCAAGGACCGCCAGATTGCGCTCTACCGCGACGTGTTCGAGGCCGCCGGCGACCGGCCGGTCGTCTTCCGCAGTGTCGATATCGGGGGCGACAAGGCCGTGCCCTATATTGCAACCCGCGAGGGGGGTGAGGAGAATCCGGCGATGGGCTGGCGGGCGCTCAGGCTGGCGCTCGAGCGCAAGGGGCTGATGGATGTGCAGGCGCGCGCGCTCATCGAAGCCGCAGCCGGGCGCGAGCTCAACCTGATGTTCCCGATGATCGCCGAGCCGTGGGAGTTTGCCGAGGCGAAGGCGGTGGTGGAGCAAGCCCGCGCCGCGCTTGCCCGCCGTGACCGGCCACTGCCGGCTGCAATCCGCTATGGGGCCATGTTCGAAGTGCCTGCGCTTGTTGAGACACTCGACGAGCTTCTGCCCATGGTCGATTTCCTCTCCATCGGCACCAATGACCTGACCCAGTTCTTGCTTGCAGCTGACCGCGGCAACCCCAAGCTTGCCGTGCGCTACGACTGGCTGTCTCGCGGCGTGCTCAGGTTTCTTGCCCGCGTGGTGCGCGCAGCCGATGCCCAAGGGGTGCCAGTGACGGTGTGCGGCGAGATGGGCGGGCGGACGCTCGAAGCGCTGGCGCTGCTGGCGATTGGGGTGAGAAGGCTTTCGATCACGCCGGCGGCGGTGGGGCCAGTCAAGGCCATGGTGCGCTCCGCGGAACTGGCGCCCATTGCAGCCAGGATGGCACTGTGGCTGGATACGCCTGGAACCGATATCCGGGCCATGCTGACCGCCGAGGCCCAAGCGCGCGGGATCGACTTCTGATTTCCGCGCGAGCATTGCATGCGCGCCCGCCCTTGCCTATGGATCAGCCTGGCCATCCCCTGGGGGTGGCCCTTTTCCTGCCTGAGCCTTGAGGATTTCTGCCGATGGCCGCCTCGTCCCGCGCCGACACCAGCCGCGTCTTGCCCTTGATGCCGCACGCCACTGCAACCTGGCTTGTTGAGAACACGGCGCTCACTTTCCAGCAGATCGCCGATTTCTGCGGCATCCATGTGCTGGAAGTGCAGGCGATCGCCGATGAGACGGCGGCAACCAAGCTCACACCGCGCGACCCCGTGCGGGCCGGCGAGCTGGACATGGCCGAAATCGCCAAGGGCCAGGCCGACCCGGCCTACCGGCTGCAGATCCGTCCCGGGCCGGTGCAGCAGCGGCGCACTTCGGGGCCCAGGTACACGCCGGTTGCCAAGCGGCAGGACAAGCCCGATGGCATCATGTGGATTATCCGCAACCATCCCGAGATTACGGATGCCCAGATCGCCCGGCTCATTGGCACGACCAAGTCGACCATTGCCGCCATCCGCAACCGGGAGCACTGGAATATCGCCAATATCACGCCGAAGGACCCGGTCACGCTCGGGCTGTGCTCGCAGCGCGAGCTCGACCAGCTCGTGGCAGCAGCAGCGAAGAAGGCCGGGATCGAGGCCGAAGCCGATCCGCGGCTTGGCACCGACCGCGCGGCAATGCTGGAGCAGCTGCGGCGCGAGCGGGAAGCACAGGCCGCGCCGGCCGGGGACCAGGGCGACGCGCTCGACCCCGAGCGGCTGTTCCGGTCCTGACCGGCGCCGGCGGGGCGATGGCGCCGGTGGCGCGCCTGCCGGAGGCCCCGGTCGAGCGGCGGGGCCTCTCTTACCCCTTTGGCATGGCGCGGCCGGCTGATGGCGCGCTCGCCGAAGTGGCGGATGGGGTGTTCTGGCTGCGGATGCCGCTTCCCTTCCGCCTCGACCATATCAACCTGTGGGTGCTGGATGGTGGGGACCATTGGGTGGTGGTCGATACCGGCCTTGCTGCGCCAGCAGTTGCCGACCACTGGCGCGCGCTCCTTGCCGGGCCCCTGCACGACAAGCCCGTGGGCCGCATTCTCGTCACCCACTATCACCCAGACCATGTCGGGCTCGCAGGCTGGCTCCAGCGCAAGACGGGTGCGCCCCTGTTGATGACTCGAGGCGAGTTCATGCTGGCGCGCGTGCTGACGCTCGATGCCTCCCCCGAAGTGCCAGCAGATGTGCGCGCCTTCTATAGGGCAGCGGGCTGGAGTGAGGCCGACCTTGGGCAGCTGGAGGCTGCCGGCTGGGGCCGGTTTGGCCGCGGCGTTTCGCGACTGCCGACCGGCTACCGGCGGTTGTGCGATGGCGACAAGCTTGTGATCGGCGGGCGAAGCTGGGAAGTGGTGGTGGGCTCGGGCCACAGCCCGGAGCATGCCTGCCTGTTTCTGGCCTCTCAGAAGCTCCTGATCTCGGGCGACCAAGTGCTGCCGAGAATCACCTCGAACGTCTCGGTCTACCCGACCGAGCCCGAGGCCGATCCGCTCGGCGACTGGCTTTCTGCCATCGAGCGGCTGCGTCAGCTTCCCTGCGACACCCTTGTGCTGCCCGCGCACAACGAACCCTTCACGGGTCTTCATGCCCGGCTCGACCAGCTCGCGGGCGACCATCTTGCCAAGCTCGAACGGCTTGCCACCGACCTTGCTGTGCCGCGCACGGCAGTTGAATGCTTCCCGACCCTGTTCGGCCGGCGCATCGCCGCAGACGAAATGCAGATGGCAACCGGTGAGGCGCTGGCGCATCTTGCCTGGCTTCGCGCGCGCGGGCGCGTGGACGCTGCCACGGAAGATGGCGTGCTGCGCTTTTGGGCGCGAGGAACAAATGTCGCGGCAGCGCCGGGCGCAGCTGCTGCATCTTGATTTTCGCAAGAGCCGCCCGCATGCTGACGCCGCGCCCAGTGATCTCCCCCTTTCACTGTGCGCGCGAGCGTCCTGCCATCGCCGCGATCGGCCGGGTGGCACGGCGCTCCCTCCCTGAACCCTGGCCGCT
>NZ_JBRCLD010000078.1:0-12301 GCF_053487655.1 Thermaurantiacus sp.
CGCGGATTTCTTGGCCAATTGCCGGCAACCCGCATGGACTGGGAAGTGCACGCGATTGCCGCAAACGGGCCAACAGTTCTGACCGAGCGCACTGACCGCTTCACGCTTGCCGACGGGCGGGAGATTGCGATTCGCGTGATGGGCGCATTCGAGACGGCGGATGGCCTTATCACCCACTGGCGCGACTATTTTGATCTCGGCCAGTTTACGAAGCAGATGGGGCTCTCCCCTTCTGCCTAGCCTGTCACTTTGGCGCGGGCTAGGAAAGGGCGCAGCAGCGCTAATCTTGGCGCATGTCTGACACGCCTGCCCTCTCCCGCCACCCGTTCGCCCCCGAGGTGCTCGCCGACCCGTGGGACTTCTACCGCGAAGTCCATGCAACGGCGCCCGTCTTCCAGGTGCCGGGCATGCCCATCACCTATGTCGCAAGCTATGACGCACTCGTCGATGTGCTCGGCCGAGTCGAGGATTTCTCCAATGATTTCGGTGATGCGCTTTCGGGGGCGCGCGCGAGCGACCCGGAAGTGAAGGCCATTCTCGATACCGGCTGGCCGGCAGTCGACACGCTCTTGACTGCCGACCCGCCGGTCCACACCCGCTTCCGCAAGCTCGTCAACCTCGCCTTCTCGATGAAGCGCGTGGACTCAATCGAGGGCAAGATCCGCGACATTGCCGTTGAGCTCATCGAGGCGATGCTCGCCAAGGCAGACCGGGGCGAGGTCGTCGATTTTGTTGCGGATTTCGCCGTGCCGCTGCCGGTTGCGGTCATCGCCTCGGAAATCGGGATGGAAAGCTCGACGGATATTGCCACCGTCAAGCGCTGGTCGGATGCGTTCGCCGACCGGCTCGGCCGGATGATCCCACGCGAGCGGGAGGTCGAATGCGCGCGCGAAGTGGTGGAATATCAGCACCATGCAAAGACGCTCATCGATGCGCGCCGAGAAAGGCCAACCGATGATCTCCTCAATGATCTCGTCCATGCCTCCGTCGATGGCGAGAACCCGTTGTCGGATGCCGAGATCATGTCGATCCTCCAGCAGCTGATGGTGGCTGGCAACGAGACCACCACATCGACGCTCGCTGGCGGCCTTGTCATGCTCATCAACAACCCCGCCGAGCTTGCGAAGGTGCGCGCCGACAAGAGCCTCATCCCCAACATGGTGGAAGAGATGTTGCGCCTCGAAAGCCCGACTTCGGGGCTGTTCCGGGTGGTGAAGCGGGACACCGAAGTGGCGGGCGTGCCGGTCAAGGCCGGCACCATGTTGATGGTGCGCTTTGCCGCCGCCAACCGTGATCCCACGCGCTATCCTGACCCGGACCGGTTCGACGTGACCCGGGCGAACGCGAAGACCCATCTCGCCTTCGGCCGGGGCATCCACATGTGCGTTGGCAACATGCTGTCCCGGCGCGAGCTGGTGGTTGCCTTCCAGGAACTTCTCGACCGGGTGGAGACGTTTGCCCTGGCGCCGGGGGCGGTTCCAGTTGCCAAGCCCAACATGTTCCTGCGCGGGCTTGCTGCCCTTCCCGTGGTCTTGACGCGGCGGCAGGCGGTGGCTGCATGAACTTCGACTTTTCCGAAGAGCAGCTGCTGCTGCGCGAGACCGTCACCCGCTGGGCGGCCGGGCGGCATGGCCTCGATACCGCGAAGCGGCGGGCCCAGCGCCAGCACAAGGGTGGCTTTGACCGCGCCGGCTGGCAGGAGCTGGCGCAACTCGGCGTGCTTGCACTCCCCTTTGCCGCAGACGCCGGCGGGCTCGGCGGCGGGCCCGTTGATCTCATCGCAGTCGCTGAGCCGCTGGGGGCAAGCCTCGCGCTTGAGCCCTTTACCGAAGCGCTGGTGATGGCTGGCTCCCTCATCGAGGCAGGCGAGGATATGACAGCACTTGGCCGGGTGATTGCCGGCGGGGCAGTGCCAGCAGCGGCACTTGGCGAGCGCGGTGGACGCTATAATCTTCACCATGTCGAGACACGGGCGCGCGCAGATGGGCCGGGCTGGCGGCTTTCGGGCGCCAAATCGGCGGTCTGGCAGGGGGGCGCCGCTGACCTGTTCGTGGTCTCAGCCCGAGTCGCTGGCGATGTTCGGGACCGCGCCGGGATTGGGCTGTTCCTGGTGGATGGAGATAAAGTCGAGAAGCGCCCCTGGGTGGCGGCTGACGGCAGCCTTGCCGCTGAGCTGGTGCTGCATGAGGTGCCCGCCACTTTCCTCGAATGCGATGCCCTCGACGCCCTTGATCTTGCGCTCGACCGGACGTGGCTTGCGGCTTCCGCCGAGATGCTGGGCGTGGCGCAAATGCTCTTCGACCAGACGCTTGGCTATGTGAAGACTCGAGTCCAGTTCGGCCAGCCGATCGGGCGGTTCCAGGCGATCCAGCACCGCATGGTCGATTGCTATGCCGCGCTCGAGCAAGCGCGCTCGATGGTCTATCGGGCGGCAGCGCGGCGCGAAACGGCAGCGATTGCGGCAGCACGCGCCTTCGTTGCCGAAGCCGCACTCTCGATTGCGCATGAGGCCGTGCAGTTCCATGGCGGCATGGGCGTGACCGACGAGCTCATCATCGGCCATGGCTTGAAGCGCATCCAGATGCTCTCCCGCCTGCACGGCGACGCAAGTGTTGCGGCTGCACGCTACGCCGAGGCGGCCTGATGACGCGTACGGCCCTGCCACCGATTGCCGAGGGCCTCTTTGACGTGGGGCCACCGCCGTCGCTCATCGGTGGCCGCGAGCGGGCGAGCGGGCGCATCGTCTTCCCTTGCCCGGCCGATCATGACCGCTTCGAGCCCGTGCGGCTGCCGCGCGAAGGGCGGATCTGGAGCTGGACGGTGCAGCGCTTCCCGCCCAAGGCTCCGCCCTATGCCGGGCCGGAGGAAATTCCGTTCCAGCCCTATGCGCTCGGCTATGTCGAGCTGC
The DNA here is from genome assembly GCF_053487655.1 of Thermaurantiacus sp. Taxonomy (NCBI): domain Bacteria; kingdom Pseudomonadati; phylum Pseudomonadota; class Alphaproteobacteria; order Sphingomonadales; family Sphingosinicellaceae; genus Thermaurantiacus; species Thermaurantiacus sp. The sequence continues at coordinate 2,909 of NZ_JBRCLD010000078.1, forward strand.
CAGGTGCCGTCATTGTCGAAAGCCGGTTCGACGGTTTTGCCTTCGACGCGCTGAAGGTCGGCCTTCCCTGTCAGCTCCGCCTCGTGCCTTTCGGCGAGCGCCTCACCTACGCCTTTGGACCCCCGGACGAACCGCAGGAGGAGCCATGAGGGACGTTGCCATCATTGGCGCTGGGATCCACCGCTTCGGCCGGACGGAGGGGGTCTCCGGCCTCAAACAGGGGGCAGCTGCCGCAAGAGACGCCCTTGCGGATGCGGGAGTGACCTGGCCCGACATCGAAATCGCCTTCGGTGGCTCGGCAGCCGCCGGCAATGCCGACACCATGGTCGCCGACCTCGGGCTCACTGGCCTTCCCTTCCTCAATGTCGCCAATGGCTGCGCAACCGGAGGCTCGGCGCTCTACTCGGCAGCCAACGCCATCCGCGCCGGCGAGGCTGATCTTGCGCTCGTTGTCGGGTTCGACAAGCATCCGCGTGGCAGCTTCAACCCCGAGCCCGCCGACTGGGGCCTGCCCGACTGGTATGGCGCGACCGGGATGATGCTGACGACCCAGTTCTTTGCGCTGAAGCTCCGGCGCTACATGGAAATGTTCGGGATCACGCCGTTGACGCTCGGCCGGGTGGCAGAGAAGGCCTTTGCCAATGGCGCGCTTGCACCGCATGCCTGGCGGCGCGAGCCGGTTGATCTTGAGACCATCATGACAAGCCAGATGGTCAACGACCCGCTCACCAAGTTCATGTTCTGCTCGCCCTCGGAAGGTGCAGTCGCCCTCGTGCTTGCCTCAGACAGGAAGGCGCGCGAACTGGGCGCAAAGCCCGTCTATGTGAAGGCGACCGTGGTGCGCACCCGGCCACCGGGCAGCTTCGAGGTCTTCTCGCCGTCGCTTGACCTCGAGCGCGGGCCCTCGCCGACAGTGCTTGCAAGCCGGGCTGCCTTTGAGGCGGCGGGTCTCGGGCCCGAGGATGTCGATGTGGCGCAATTGCAGGACACCGAGAGCGGCGCGGAAGTGATGCACATGGCCGAGAACGGCTTTTGCGCCGATGGCGAGCAGGAAGCCTGGCTTGCCGAGGGGCGGACCCGGATCGGCGGCGCCCTGCCCATCAACACCGATGGCGGTTGCCTCGCATGTGGCGAGCCGATCGGTGCTTCGGGCTTGCGGCAGATCTATGAAAATGTGATCCAGCTGCGGGGCCAGGCGGGCGCGCGGCAAGTGGAGGGGGCGCGCATCGGCTACAGCCATGTCTATGGCGCACCGGGCCTGTCTGCTGTGACAATCCTCGCCAGCTGAGGCGGGAAAGGGAGGGACATGGGACTGCTCGAGGGAGACGTCGCGCTGGTGACCGGCGCGGCCGGCGGGATCGGCCTTGCAACCGCCAGGCGCTTCCTTGCCGAAGGCGCACAGGTCGCCATTGCTGACATCGATTCTGCCCGGCTTGCCGGTGCTGTCGAGACACTGCGCGGCGATGTGCTCGGCGTTCTGCTCGATGTGACTTCACGGGCGAGCTGGAAGGCAGCTGTCGATGCGACAGTGGCGCGGTTTGGCAAGCTCACCATCCTTGTGAATGGCGCTGGCATTTCCGAGCCAGCCGACATCGAGACCCTGGGCGACGATGCATGGCAACGGCACCTTGCCGTCAATCTCCATGGAGTCTTCTACGGCATGCAGGAAGCCGCGCCAGCCATGAAGGCAAGCGGCCGCGCTTGCGCGATCGTCAACATCGCTTCCATGCTCTCGCTGCGCCCGGGGGCGATCTTTGCGGCCTATTGCGCATCGAAGTCGGGGATGGTTGCGCTCTCCCAATCGGCTGCGCTCCATTTCGCCCGCGCTGGCATTCCCATCCGCGTGAACACGGTGCACCCGGGTGCGATCCGCACGCCGATGTACGAGCGCTACATCGCCATGGCCGATGACCGCGAGGCCGCCGAGGCAAGCTTTGCAGCAACGCACCCCATGGGCCGGATCGGCGAGGCCGACGAAGTGGCAGAAGCCATCCTCTTTCTTGCCAGCCGCCAGGCGAGCTTCACGACTGGCGCCCAGATTCCCGTGGACGGCGGCGGCCACCTGCGGGACTGAGGAGGACGACATGGAAGGACACGCGGACAAAGGCATCCGCCGCGAAGGCGAAACGGGCGCAGGGAGTGGCCCCGTGCAGGTGCACCTGGTCGCCGGCGGGAAATATCACGACATCGACTTTGCCCGGCTCGAGCTTTTGAAGCTCTTTGCCGAGGAGCCGCGCATCCGGGCGAGTGTGGCGCCGGATTTCGGCGATCTCGACCGGCTTGCCGAGTGCAGCCTGCTTGTCTCCTACACGGTTGATCTGGTGCCAACGCCGCCTGAGACGGTTGCCATCCGGGCATGGCTCGAGGCGGGTGGGCGCTGGCTGGTGCTGCATGGCACCAACTCGATCCTGCGCTTCCGCGCGGACGGTCTCGTCGACAGCCCGGCCGAGCGCGACGATGTGATGGCCCTCATCGGGACCCAGTTCGTCGCCCATCCGCCCATCGGCCCGTTTCGAGTGGATGTCGTCTCCGACCACCCGCTGGTGGCCGGCGAAGCGCCCTTCGAGGTGGTCGACGAACTCTATCTCCAGCGGCGTCTTGCCGATGATCTCGAAATCTATCTTGCCACCCGCTTCACGGGCGAGGCGACCGGGTTCGTGGTGTCGCACTGGGAAGATGCAGAGGTCCCGATCCTCTACCAGCGGCGGCAAGGAAAGGGGCGCGTACTCTATTATGCGCTGGGGCATGCGCGCGGGCATTTTGACCTGCCGGTGTTCACGCCGTTCTGGACGCACCCGGAACGCTGCGCCTGGAACTATCCGGTGCACTATCGCCTGCTCCGGCGCTGCCTCGCATGGGGACTGGGAAAGATCGACTGATGGACATGGAGCTGACGCCTGCCGAACTGCTCTTCCGCGACGAAGTGCGCGCCTTCCTTGCCGACGCCCTTCCCGCCCATGTCCGCGAGGGTGCGCGCAACACGCCATCTGTCTTCGTCGAGCCGGAGATCGGCGACGAGTGGCACCGCGCGCTCAACGCACGCGGCTGGGCTGCCTATCACTGGCCGAAGGAACATGGCGGCACGGGCTGGAGTCCGACTGAGCGCTACATCTTCGAGAAGGAGTGCGCACTTGCGGACGCCCCGGCGCTGTCGGTGCTGGGCCTCAAGCTCATCGGCCCCGTGCTGTGCCGCTATGGCACACCGGAACAGCAGGCCCGCTTCCTGCCGAGGATCCGCGATGCGTCGGAGAAATGGTGCCAGGGCTATTCCGAGCCCAGTGCCGGCTCCGATCTTGCCTCCTTGAAGACCCGGGCGGAGCGACGCGGCGACCGCTACATTATCAATGGCACCAAGATCTGGACCACCCACGCCCACTATGCGGACTGGATGTTCTGCCTGGCCCGCACTGACCCGGAGGCAAAGCCACAGGCCGGAATCAGCTTCCTCCTCGTCCCCATGCACCAGAAGGGCATCTCGATTCGCCCGATTGTGACCCACGCTGGCGACCATGAAGTGAACCAGGTGTTCCTGGACGATGCCGAGACGGCTGCCGACTGCCTCGTCGGCCGCGAAGGCCAGGGCTGGGAAATTGCCAAGTTCTTGCTCGAGAATGAGCGCGGCGGAAGCTGTGCTGCACCGCGCCTTCTTGCTGATATTGCAAAGCTGCGCGCAGCTGCCGAGGCCGAGCCTTCGGGTGTCAATGGCGCCCTCGGCCACCAGCCCGCCATGGCAGCGCGTCTCGTCTCGCTCGAGCTTCAGGCCCTCGCACTCGAGACGACGGAACTCAGGATCCTTGCGGATCTTGCCAAGGGCCGAACGCCAGGGCCTCAGACTTCGCTTGTCAAGCTGCTCGCCTCGACCCTGCGCCAGCGCATCGATGAGCTTGCAATCGACATTTTTGGGCCGCTGGGACTGCAGCTTCCGCCCCAGAGGCCGCTCTACGGCAACAGCGCCCCCGAGCCGGTGGGAAGCCGCGAAGCCCAGCTCGCCATGCCGACCTATTTGAATGGCCGGGCCTGGACCATTTTCGGCGGCTCGAACGAAGTGCAGAAGGGTATCATCGCCAAGCAAGTGCTCGGCCTCTGAGACGCTTTGCGAGCGCAACCAGGAGCGCGCACGAGGAGAGAAAGGGCAAGCTCCCGGGCAAACCGTTTGCGGCCCGGCGGCCAGGGGGCGAAAGCGGGCAGGCATGGCAGCAAGCGAGCCCTGCGACATTCTGGCAACAGAGGCGGCCTTCCATCGCGACCTGTGCAAAGTTGTCTGGACAAATTTGCCCGGCCTTTGGCACCGTGACGGAAAGATGACCGGAAGGGGAACCTGGATGCGCGCCTTCCTTCTTGCTGCCACTGCAACCGTGCTTGCCACCGACGCGCTGGCCCAGACAGCGCCCTCTGCCGCACCGCAGCAAGTCGCTGCGAGCGAGGATGTGATGTTCGGCGACATTGTGGTCACAGCAAGGAAGCGCGAAGAGTCGCTCCAGGAGGTGCCGCTCGCCATTTCCGCCTTTACAAGCGAGGAGATCAGAAGCGCCCGGATCGAGCGCCTTGCAGACCTTGCCAAGCTCACGCCCGGTCTCAACTTCACACCGCTGTTCGGAGCCCAGAACCAGCTTCCCATCATCCGCGGTGCCGCCCAGACCTTCGGAGTGCTCAACGTCGGCGTTTTCCTTGATGGAGTCTATCTCTCGGGCAAGGCGGGAGTGGACATTGAGATGAATGATCTTGAGCGGATCGAGGTGGTAAAAGGCCCGCAATCAGCACTCTACGGCCGGAACACTTTTGCAGGTGCCATCAACTACATTACCAAGCGGCCGAGCGATGTCTGGACCGGTGAGGGCGAACTCTCGGTTGGAACCCAGGGGCTTGTCAAAGTCATCGGCGGCATTTCCGGCCCGGTGGCCGACATGGTCCGCGTGCGCCTTGCCGGCTTCTACCGCGAGACCGACGGCTTCTACCGGAGCAGCATCGACGGCGGCCGAGTCGACTTCAGCAAGGACTTTGGCGCCCAGGCCGTGGTCGAGCTGCAGGCAGCACCGAACGTCCTTGCCACCTTTCGCCTCACCTATACTGAAGAAGACAGCGGCCAGCCGCCCTCCAACGTGATCCGCACCAATGCAAATCCTGGCCGGCCTGGCGGCTCACCGGCCGGGACGGTGCGCAATTTCTTCTACAAGGGCGAATTGCCGACCATCCCGCGCAAGGGCGTGACCGTGAACACCCTGCCCGACCCGATCACAGGCTTCTATGGCAGCCGCGGCGATACGCTGCGCACCAACCTGAAGCTCGAGTGGGACGCCGGCTTTGCGACTCTCACCTCGCTCACCTCCTATGATAAGCGCAATGTCAACTACACCTTTGATGGCGACAACACGCGGTGCGACACGCCTTCGACCGCGCCGCCATCCACAGGCTGCCCGAATTTCGGCTTCCCGTTCGTGCCTGCTATCGCGCTTGGTGCCTCGCGCTTCGCCACTTCCTCAAACACCGGCTATCTTCGGGACTGGGCGCAGGAAATCCGGCTGGCCTCGAACGGCGAAGGCCGCTTCGCCTGGCTTCTTGGCGGCTTCTTTTTCGACAATGACACGAACGGGATCGACCGGAGTCTGGCGCCGCTTACCCAGACGACAGCCAACAACTTTGGCTATCCGAACCAGATTACCACGACCAAGAGCAAGGCCGTCTTCGCTTCGGGCACGCTCCGGCCAATCGACTGGCTCGGGCTGACTGGCGAGCTTCGCTACGAGAGCGAGCGCCAGACCTTCCGCCAGGCGCCGACCCGCACAGGCGTGCCTGCCGGCCCTTCGACCCGCGTCTTCAACCTTGCCAGGGATTTCGAGTTCGTCACTCCGCGCGTGATTGTCGATGCAAGATTGGGCGAGGGGCGGATGCTCTACGGCTCGGTTGCCAAGGGCGTGAAGACGGGCGGGTTCAACACCAACCTCAACATCACCGACGCCCAGCGGACCTATGACGAAGAGTTCAGCTGGAACTATGAGGCAGGCCTCAAGACCAGCTGGCTTGATGGCAGGCTGCTTGCCAATATCGCTGGCTATTACACGGACTGGAATGACCAGCAGGTCGCCTGCCAGAATCCGCCGGAGTTTGGTGGGACCACGACGCAACGGACCTATGTCTGCAACGTAGGCAAGGCCGAAGTCTTCGGTGTCGAAGCCGATTTCGTGGCGCGGGTGACCGACTGGCTGTCGATTCTTGGCAATTATGCCTGGACCAAGGCCGAGTATCGCGCGTTCGTCGACGACGCCCTGCGCGCACAGCTTGCAACACTTGGCCTGCCACCGCTCAACTATGATGGCAAAAAGCTGCCCTATGTTCCGACCCACAAGTTCCTTGTCTCCCCGCGCGTGAGCCTGCCGCTTGTCGCCGACTATGAACTTTCGGGCCGGGTGGACCTTTCCTGGCAGTCCAAATCCTGGCTTAGAGCTGAGAATTTCGCCTTCTTCGGTGACAAGACGACACTCGACCTCCGGCTCGAAGTCGCCAACCCGCGCTACGGCATCCAGTTCTTTGCGAACAACCTGACCAACGACACAACTCCCGTTGCCGGGGTGCGCTTCTTCGATTCGGTCAATTTCTCGGTCCAGGCGCCGCTGGTGACTGGCGCGCCAGCGCGCCAGTTCGGTGTTGCTTTGCGCGCTGGCTTCTGAGCGCGATGCTCGCGCGACGGGCCATCCTCGGCGTCGGGCTCGCAGGGCTTGCCACGCCGCTCTTGGGCTCAACCGAGGGGCTTATCGCCGAAGGCGGGTTCGACCGGGCACGTTTCGATGCCTGGGTCAAGATCAGGGCTGGCACGGGTCAGCCGGTTTTCTGGTATTCAGAAGGGACGGTCCGGTCCTTCCCCTCGGGCGAGCTTCTCGGTTTTCTTGAAGGCTTTGATACGGCGCGTGTCCACTGGCCCGAGCCGGGCCAGCCCCTCGCGCACCAGTATAACCGCAAGATCTATGTCTGGCGCGACAAGAGCACGGGGCAAGTCCTAAAAGGGCCCGATGGTGTGCCCGTGCCGCCCATTGCCTACCCCTATCAGTTCATTACCTATCGCCTGGCTGGAGACTGGGTGGAGACCTTCGTCGAGCAAGGCGCAGGCGCGCGGCTCACCCGCATCGGCCCGGGGCGCAACATGGCGGTGCGGCGCCAGGGCCGGACTCTCATTTTCACCGCTCCCGTCTATCTCGACCTGCCGCTTGGCCCGGGCGCGCGGATGCAGGCGTTTGAAAACTACGACTTCGTGGTCGACCCGGATGCAGATCCCTCAACCTATGTCCTTTCCTGGCTGCGCACCGGCGAGGGCCCGCCTGCGCTCGGTGGCGGGCCGGTCGTCCTCCACCTCATCACGCGCCGCCACGAGCGCTTCACCGACATGCCCGAGCGGATGCGCCGCTATGTTGAAACGCAGGCCCCGCTGTGGCGGCAGCCACCAGCTGATCTTGCCGAAATCCGGAAGCTTCAGGCTGGCTGAAGCAAACCAAAGAGGGCTTGCGGGCGCGGCCGGCCTCCCCTATGCGACGGCTTCCGCCCGGTGCGGGCGCGTAGCGCGGTGGTGCGGGCGCGTAGCTCAGTGGTAGAGCACTGTGTTGACATCGCAGGGGTCGCAAGTTCAATCCTTGCCGCGCCCACCATTGCACTGGATGAGGCCAAAACAAGGCCCGGCCCACTCGCCATCCAATCGATGAACGCCGGGAAGAATCCCCGAGATACCAGATCGGTGCGCAACTGGCAGAGGCGGTGCAGCAAGGGTTGATCCCGCGCGCACGGAGCAGTGAAATCAAGGATGGCGGCGCGGCCGATCCGCACGAAGTCGGCGATGAGAGCCTCGAGCTCTGCGGCGGACAAGGCCCACGCTCCCGCCTTTGCACCGCAAAAGGGGAGACCGGAGTCGGGGTGGTCAGCTTCGGCTCGGCGCGGCGGCTGCGGTGCTGAGCTGGACGCACGCGACAAACCCCGAAGCGGATGGCAGCGGTGAGCCTGGCCAGGCTGGGGAGCTGGGTATCTGACCAACTTGCAAGCTGGCGCAAGACCCTGGCCACGCCGCTCGACATGGCCAGCGCAGGTCATGGTGCGCGCGAGATCGCCCGGTGCCCGCAGGCGAGGCCAGAGCTGGCAGTCTGCAAGCGTGCCATCCCTATGGCTTTGCGTGTTGGCAAGCGGGGCAGGGGCTTTCCGCGCTGGTGGAAGGACGAGCGGATGAGGAAGGTGTCTTGGCTTTGGTCAAACGGCAGCAGCCACCCCGAGGGGCGCTCTCAGTAGTCCTCGCCGCGCTCGCTTGCCTGATATTCGTGCCAGAGCCCGTTCAGGATCCCCACTCCGACCGCCAGGCCAACACCGAGGATCCAGGCGAAATACCACATGGCACGCGTCCTTCAGTAATAGTCGGGATTGGTGCGGACCGCTTCTGTCGTCACGCGCCCGAACAGCACCCGGAACACCCAGGCGGTGTACAGCAGCACCAGCGGCAGCAGGAAGACGGTGGCGAGCAGCATGATCCACAGCGTCAGATGCGAGGAGGAGGCGTTCCACACCGTGAGCGACGAGGCCGGATCGAGCGACGACGGCAGCAGGAAGGGAAACATCGCAAGGCCGACAGTCGAAATAATCCCGAAGGCCCCGAGAGAGGAGCCAAGGAAGACGAAAAGGTCCGCACGGCGCCAGATGCCAAAGAGGGCAGCAAGCGGGCCGAGAATGCCGAGCGCCGGTGCCACGAGCGTCCAGGGCGCGAGCCGGTAATTGTCGAGCCAGGCGCCAGGGGCGGCGACAGCGCCAGTCAAGAACGGGTTCGAGGGCCCGTTTGGATCGGCCGGGCCGTCGAGCCGGTAGCCGAGGTCACCGAAGGCCACGAACAGCCCGCCAGCGAGGAACAGCCCGACAGCAAGGAGGGCGGCAATTGTGCCGAAGCGGCGGGCGCGGGCGAGCACCGGGCCGTCCTCGATCTTGATGGAAAGCCAGCCCGCGCCGTGGAGAACCAGCATGGCAACCGAAACAAGGCCAGCAACAAGGGCGAACGGCGAGAAGAGATCAAGGAGGCCCCCCTCATAGACGGAGCGCAGATTGTCATCGAGGCGGAATGGCACGCCCAAAAGCACATTGCCGACAGCGACACCGAAGACCAGTGCCGGCACAAAACCGCCGATGAAGAGTGCCCAGTCCCACATGCTTCGCCACGCCGGGTCCGGGTTCCTCGAGCGATACTTGAAGCCGACGGGGCGCAGGATAAGCGCCGCCAGCACCACGAACATCGCAAGATAGAAGCCGGAGAAGCTCACTGCATAGACGTGGGGCCAAGCAGCAAAGATGGCGCCGCCGCCGAGGATGAACCAGACCTGGTTGCCCTCCCAAGTCGGGCCGATGGAGTTGATGACAAGGCGCCGCTCAACATCATCT
>NZ_JBRCLD010000079.1:0-8219 GCF_053487655.1 Thermaurantiacus sp.
ATGCCGCGGGTGCGGACGAAAGCGTCAAGCCCGCCGAGCTCGGCGAGGCGGCGAACTTGCTGGTCCTGCGGCAGGCCATTCAAGGTCTTGATATCGGCATCGCTGATCTTGGTGAACGGCTGCACAAAGGCGTCGTGGTTACGATAGAATTGCTCAGCCCAAGTGAAGAAGCGCTCTGGCCCGTCGCATCTTGCAACAAGGGTGCCGGCAATGTCGATGGCGTTCAGCATGAAGGGGCGAAACTCGTAAGATACCCGGCCCGAACGAACAAAGCCCGACTTCAGCGCATCGACGCCTTCAAGATGAAAGCGCTGGCACACCCCACAGGTCAGGCTCGCATATTCGACAAGCTTTACCTTGGCCTCCGGGTTGCCCATCCGGAACCCGCCCTCAGCTGTTGCCATGACCGTCTGTGACCAGTCCCGTGCCTGAGGTGCGGCACCACTGCTGGACGATGCCAGCGTGCCAGCCGCAGGCGCCGGGCCTTCGGCACTATCCTTGCCAGCCGGCGTGGCAGCGCCACAGGCGGCCAGCAGCACGACCAGCGGAGCAGCAAGAAGAGATCGAATCGGGCTCAACATGTCGGGTCCTCAGACAGTCAGGCTAACAACATCTATGGGCTTCGGCAATTGAATCCCGGAACCGATCGGGAAGGTAGCGGTAATCGCCTGCCGCTGGTGGCTCGCCAAGGAGGAGGGCGGCGCCGAGCGTTGCGGCAGCAGGTGCAGTCTGGATCCCCCAGCCGCCCTGGCCGACGCACCAGAAAAAGGCGGGCTCGGCCGGATCGGGTCCGATGACGGGAAGCCGGTCGGGAGCGAAGGTGCGAAGCCCCGCCCATTTCGATGCCAGCCGGCGGACGGGCCAGTCACACATATGCTCGAACCGGTCGAGGGCGATCGCCATGTCCATTTCCTCTGGCTGGACATCGTGGGGCGTATCGGGAGTCTCGTCATGCGGCGAGATCCACAGCCGGCCGCCGTCGGGCTTGAAATAGAGGCTGCCGGCGGCGTCCATCACAACCGGCATATCGGCTGGCGCTTGCGGGCGCACTTCGGCAACGACAATCGTTCGCCGCAGCGGTGCCAGACCGAGCGGCATGATGCCTGCGGCTTCTGCAACCTGATCGCCCCAGGCCCCGGCGGCGTTCACGAGGCGGCCGGCCACAAAATGCCCCGCAGAAGTGATGAGCGACCAGGCCCCAGCCCGCCGCTCGGCCCGTTCGAGGCGGGCAGAAGTTGCAAGCCGTGCTCCTGCCCGCTTCGCGCCGCGCAGATAGGCCTGGTGGAGGGCTGCCACATCGATGTCCGCACAGCCCGGCTCCCAGATCGCCTGCGCCCGCCACGGCTCCCGAAGCCAGGGCGCCTTGGCAGCGATCCCCTCGGGGCCCAGTCGCTGAAAGGCCAGCCGGCCCGCCTCGAATTCGGCCTCGAGCGCAACAAGCGGGGAAGGATCGTCAGCATGGGCAACATGGAGTGCGCCGCGCGGCGAGAGGATCGCCGTTTCCGAAAAGCCGGGTGGCGGCTTCTGGAAGAAGGCTTTCGAGGCGGTGGTCAAGGGCTGCACGCCCGGCCCGCCATAGGTTTCCGCATAAAAGGCGGCTGAACGGCCGGTCGTGTGATAGCCTGGATAATCCTCGGCCTCGAGCAGGAGGACCGACATCGACGGTGCGCGGTCGAGCAACGCATGGGCGAGGCTGGCGCCTGCGATCCCGGCGCCGACCACTGCGACATCGAACCGACTCATGGCGCATGCCTAGCGGCAAAGGCCATGATGCGGGAGAGGGCATGGCGGCGCGGGGCATCGGCCTCGCGCAGGATTTCATGCGCTGCGCCTTCAACCTCCTCCACCTGGCAGTCCGGCAGACGGGCAGCGATTGCCCGAGCAGCCCGGTTGGAGACGAGATGCTCGCGCTCGGCAAGCAGCATGAGGGTCGGCACGGCAAGGCGTTCGAGCGGACCAGCACGAAGCCTTGCGAGGCTCTCCTCAGCTGCGGCAAGCCAGCCCCAAGAGACACCGCCAAGACCAAGCGCAGGGTTGGCAGCAACAGCTGCACCTTCGTCGGCAAAGCGCAGGGGATCAGACGTCAGGATGGCGGCACGAGCGGCGGCCATGCGATGAGCGCCCCAGGGCTTCTGGCTCAGCGCATAGTCTTCCCCCCTTCCCTGCCGAACTCGGCGCCGGGCAACAGCAGCGATAAGTGCCGTAACCAGGGCCGGCTGGGCGAAGCCACAAAAGGGCGCTGTCAGGAGGAGCGCGGGGGCGGTGCCGCGTCCGTCGCAGAGCCAGCGAAGCGCAAGATGCCCGCCCAAGGAATGGCCGAGCAGCAGGACTTCGCCGCCGAGCGCTTGACGGGCCCAGGGCACGAGCTGGTCGAGATCGTGAAGCCAGAGCTCGAAGCTACGGATGTGGCCGGCGCCATTGGCAGGCTTGCCGGCGGAGCCGCCCTGGCCGCGCCAGTCAAAGGCGGCAAGCGCGAAGCCCATGACATGAAGCTCCGCGAACAGGCGGGCCCATTTCTCAAGAAAGTCGGCGCGGCCGTTCAGCAGCAGAAGGCGGGCGGCCGGTTCGGCACGCGGCAACAGGAAGTTGCGGATGGCGATGCCGTCGGCCATCTCGAGGGTGCCGACAATGCCGTCCGGGGGAAGCGCCGGCGGCTCAGCCAAGGGCGGCCTGGGCAGCAGCAAGGCGGGCGATGGGAACACGCCAGGGCGAGCAGCTCACATAGTCAAGTCCGAGCGCTGCCACAAAGGCAATCGAGGCCGGGTCACCGCCGTGCTCACCACAAATTCCAAGCTTGAGATCGGGCCGGGTCGCACGTCCGCGCTCAGCTGCAAGCCGAACGAGCTCGCCCACGCCTTCGGTATCAAGGCTGACGAACGGGTCCCGAGGGTAGATGCCCTTGTCAACATAGACGCCAAGGAAGCGGGCGGAATCATCGCGCGAAATGCCAAGTGTCGTCTGGGTCAGATCATTGGTGCCAAAGCTGAAGAAATCGGCCGAGGCGGCAATCTCGCCGGCCCGCAGTGCCGCGCGCGGAAGCTCGATCATGGTGCCAACGAGATAGGGGATCCGCTTGCCTGCGGCCTCGAAGACCGCGTTTGCCGTCTCATCGACCACAGCCTTCATAAGGTCGAGCTCGCGCTGGGTTGCGACCAATGGGATCATGATCTCAGGGAGCGGCGGCTGCGCCTGCTGAAGGGCTGCTTCGAAGATGGCACGGGCCTGCATGGCGTAGATGTCGGGATAGGTGATACCCAGCCGGCAGCCGCGGTGGCCGAGCATCGGGTTCATTTCGTGGAGCTCGGCCGCCCGGCGCTTGAGGCTTGCGATCGAGACGCCGCTGGCCTCAGCGACTTCGGCATAGTCCGCCTCGCGCTGGGGCAGGAACTCATGAAGCGGCGGATCGAGCAGACGGATGGTGACGGGGAGGCCCGCCATCACTTCGAACATCTCCGCGAAATCGGCGCGCTGGAGCGGGAGCAGGCGGGCGAGGATGGGGGCACGGGCAGCTTCGTCGGTAGCCAGGATCATGGCCCGCACCAGCCCGATCCGGTCAGGATCGAAAAACATATGCTCAGTGCGGGCAAGGCCGATCCCTTCAGCACCGAACTGGCGGGCAGTGCGGCAGTCAGCTGGAGTCTCGGCGTTGGCGCGCACCTTCAGCTTGCGGTGGCGGTCAGCCCACGTCATCAAGCGGGCGAAATCGCCGGAAAGCTCGGGTTCGATGGTTGCAACCTCGCCCAGCATCACTTCGCCGGTTGCGCCATCGAGGGTGATGATGTCGCCTTCCTGCAAGACATGGCTGCCGGCGCGAACGGTGCGCGCCTCCATGTCGATGGTCAGGCTGCCAGCGCCGGAGACGCAGGGGCGGCCCATGCCACGGGCAACGACGGCGGCGTGGCTCGTCATGCCGCCGCGCGCCGTGAGAATCCCCCGCGCCGCGTGCATCCCGGCAATGTCTTCCGGGCTGGTCTCCACGCGCACCAAAATGACCGCCTCACCAAGGCCCGCGCGACGCTCGGCCTCGGCTGGCGTCAGCACAATTGCGCCTGCAGCCGCACCCGGCGAGGCGGGAAGGCCGGTTGCAATGATTGTCCGCTCAGCCTTGGGGTCGAGGGTGGGGTGGAGCAGCTGGTCGAGGACGGCAGGGTCCACCCGTTTGACTGCCTCATCTTCGCCGATGAGGCCCTCGTCCACCATGTCGCAGGCAATCCGCAGCGCAGCTTTGGCCGTGCGCTTGCCGCTCCGGGTCTGGAGGATGAAGAGCCGCCCCTCCTGCACGGTGAACTCGATGTCCTGCATGTCGCGATAGTGGCGCTCGAGCAGGGCGAACACGTCGGTCAGTTGCGCAAAGACCTCCGGCATGGTCTCTTCCATCGACGCACCACTGGCGCCAGCGCGCTGGCGCGCCGCAGCAGTGAGATACTGCGGCGTGCGGATGCCAGCGACGACATCCTCCCCCTGGGCGTTCACCAGATACTCGCCATAGATGACGCGTTCGCCGGTGGCGGGATCGCGCGTGAAGGCAACTCCCGTCGCCGAAGTATCCCCCATGTTGCCGAAGATCATCGCCTGGACGGTAACCGCCGTGCCCCACTCCTCGGGGATGCCATTCAGGCGGCGATAGACGGTTGCCCGCTCGGAGCGCCAGGAGCCGAAGACGGCCGCAATCGCGCCTTCGAGCTGGGCCATCGGGTCCATCGGGAATGCCCTGCCCCATTCCTTCTCAACAAGTGCGAGATACTGGCTGACGAGCTCTTCCAGGTCCTCGGCCGAGAGCGCGGTATCAAGATAGACTCCGCGGTCGTCCTTCATCAGCTCGAGCACATCCTCGAACAGATAATGGTCGAGGCCGAGGACGACGTCGGCATACATCTGGATGAAGCGGCGGAAGCTGTCGAAGGCAAAGCGGCGGTTGCCAGAGCGGCGGGCAAGGCCCTCGACCGTCTCGTGATTGAGGCCAAGGTTCAAGACCGTGTCCATCATGCCGGGCATGGAGACTCGCGCGCCCGAGCGGACCGAGACGAGGAGGGGGTTCGTCGCATCGCCGAACTTGGCACCGACGGCGGCCTCGATGTGGGCAAGCCCTTCGGGCAGCTTGGCGACAAGCGCGTCGGGAAGCTTGCCGCCCGCCTCATAGTAGCGGGCGCACAAGGGCGTTGGGATGACGAAGCCGGGCGGGACGGGGAGGCCGATCGCCGCCATTTCGCACAAATTGGCGCCCTTGCCGCCGAGATGCGGCTTCCCCAGCCAGTGGGCGGGAGCAGCCGAGCCGCCGAAGGGGACAAGGAGACGATCGGGCATGGCCTAGCCTTCGATCCGGGAGAAGTCGGCAACAAGGGTGGCAGTTGTCCGCAATTTGGCGAGCAAGGCCAGGCGGTTGCGGCGGAGCGCGGGATCATCGGCGTTGACGGTCACCGCGTCGAAGAAGCGGTCGACGAGGGGCCGGAGCGCAGCAAGCGTCTGCATGGCGGCGGTGAAGTCCTCGGCGTTGACGGCCGCCTCGACGGTTTTTTGCGCTGCCTCGAGCGCGAACTGGATACCGCGCTCGGCGGGTTCCACAAGCAGGGCGGGTGCGACCGGCCCGTCGTGGGGGCCATCCTTCCTTTCCTCGGCTTTGAGGATATTGGCCGCGCGCTTGAAGCCGGCGAGCAGATTGGCGCCGGCCTCAGTCTCGATGAAAGCCTGGAGCGCCTTCACCCGCATGAGCAGACGGACGAGATCGTCCTCGCCGCCAAGCGCGAACACGGCGTCGATGAGGTCGTGGCGAACGCCCGCTTCGCGCTGCTGGACTTTCAGGCGATCGGCGAGAAAGGCGAACAGGTCGCCCGCGTCTGGAGTGCCGGCGGCTGCGAACAACGCGCTGAGCGGCAGCCGGAGCTCGCCCTCAACCAGCATGTCGAGAATGCCGAGCGCAGCCCGGCGCAAGGCGAACGGGTCCTTCGAGCCCGTCGGCTTCAGATCAGCGGCGAAGAAACGGGCGAGCGTGTCGGCCCGGTCGGCGAGCGCAACTGCGACCGGCACACACCCCTCCGGCACCGGCGCGTAGTGCTGGCGGAGCGCTTCGACCACGCCCGGCTTCTCGCCCTGCGCCTCGGCAATGCGGGCGCCGATGATGCCCTGGAGTTCGGGGAATTCGCCGACGGTGCCAGTGACGAGGTCGGCCTTGGCAAGGCGGGCGGCGCGCTCGGCAAGCTCGGGCGTGGCGCCGGGAAACTGGGCGGGGTGGGTTTCAACAAGCCAGCGGGCGAGCTTCGCCACCCGCTCGACCTTCTCCGCCATCGTGCCGAGCTTTTCGTGGAAGAGGATGCCCGAGAGCTTCTTCGCTTGTTCCTCGAGCGGCACCTTCAGGTCCTGCTCCCAGAAGAAGCGGGCGTCTGACAGGCGAGCGGCCAGAACGCGCTCATTTCCCGCGATAATGGCCTTGCCTCCATCGGGAGCTTCGAGGTTGGCGACGCAGACGAAGGCCGGGGCAAGCGCGCCCGCATCGTCCACACATGCGAAATATTTCTGGTTCACCTTCATGGTGAGCGTCAAGAGTTCGGGCGGGACGGCGAGGAAAGCGGGATCGAAGCGGCCGAGGAGCGGCACCGGCCATTCGGTCAAGCCGGCATTCTCGGCGACCAGCGCCTCGTCCTCGACAAGGCGGAGGCCACCGGCCGCAGCAGCGGCGTGCGCGCCCTCGCGAATGCGCGCCTTTCGTTCGTCCTTGTCGAGGAGGACGAAGGCGGCTTCGAGCTGCGCTGCGTACGTCCCTGCCGAAACGATCCGGATGGGGCTGCCGCTGCCCATGAAGCGGTGGCCTTCCGTTTCGGCGCCGGACGTGACCCCCGCGACGGCGAAAGGCACGACCTTGCCGTCGAACAGCGCCACGATCCGGCGCAGCGGGCGCACCCAGCGAAAGCCACTTGGCTCGAAGCGCATCGATTTCGGCCACTGGAAGCTGGCAAGAAGCGCGGGCAGGCGATCGGCGAGCAGGTCGGCGGTCGGCTGGCCTTCGCGGTGGAGCGTGGCGAACAGGAAGCGGCCCTTCTCCGTCTCACGCTCCTCAAGCTGATCGCGCGCCATGCTGGTCGATTTCAGGAACCCGGCAATCGCGGCGTCAGGCGCATCGGCACGAGGGCCGCGGCGCTCCTCGGTGACGGGTGCGCTCGCCTCTGGCAAGCCCCAGGCCAGAAGCGCGAGGCGGCGGGGCGTGGCATGGGTTTCGATTGCCTCAGCCGCAATGCCCACTTCGGCGAGAAGCGCGGAAAACCGCTCGCCAAGATGGGCGGCGGCTGCCTCTTGCATGCGCGCCGGGATCTCCTCGGTCAAGAGTTCGAGCAGGAAGTCAGCCACCTGCCTGCTCCCTGGCGACAACGAGATCGGCCACCGCCTTCACCAGGTCGCGCACGCGGCCGATCGTGGCCTGCCGCTCGGCAACCGAGATGACGCCGCGCGCATCGAGCAGGTTGAACTGGTGGCTCGCCTTCACTGCCTGGTCATAGGCCGGGAGCGGCAGGCCGGCCTCGATGAGCGCCCGGCACTCGGCCGCGGACTTGCGAAAACCCTCGAACAGCGCCTCGGTATCGGCCTTCTCAAAATTATAGAAAGAGAATTGCCGCTCAGCCTCGAGGAAGACCTCGCCATATGTCAGGCCCTCGCGGTTGAACGGCAAGTCAAAGACCCGCTCGATCCCGAAGATATACATGGCAAGCCGCTCGAGCCCGTAGGTGATCTCGCCAGCGACCGGATTGCAATCATGCCCACCTACCTGCTGGAAATAGGTGAACTGCGTCACTTCCATCCCGTTCACCCAGACTTCCCAGCCAAGGCCCCAGGCGCCGAGCGTCGGGCTTTCCCAATCGTCTTCTACGAAGCGGATGTCGTTGACCGATGGGTCGAGGCCGATGGCGGCGAGCGAGCCCAAATACTGGGCGAGAATGTCCTCGGGCGCGGGCTTCAGGATGACCTGATACTGGTAGTAATGCTGCAGCCGGTTGGGATTCTCGCCATAGCGGCCATCCCCCGGGCGGCGGCAGGGCTGGACATAGGCGGCCTTCCAGGGGCGGGGCCCCAGCGCGCGGAGTGCAGTTGCGGGGTGGAAGGTGCCGGCGCCCATTTCCATGTCATAGGGCTGGAGGATCGCGCAGCCGCGTTCGCCCCAATAGGCGTGAAGGGTCAGGATCAGGTCCTGGAAGCTGGCCGGCGTGCCCACGGGCCGGGCCGTTAGCGGGTGC
>NZ_JBRCLD010000080.1:0-16355 GCF_053487655.1 Thermaurantiacus sp.
CCCCCGCCATGGGGCCCGAGACGATTTGTGACAGGTCGAGCACCCGGATTCCGGCCAATGGTCCCATGCGCTACTCCTCCCGCTTGTTGACATAGGGCGCAGGCTTGGGCCCGCCAGCAGGCGCTTTCGGGAGGGGAGGGCGGCGCTCTGCCGTCGGTCGGATCCGCCTACCGGCCGCGCCAGCGGCGAGTTTCGCGACCGGCTTCGCTGGCGCCAGCCGCCTCCGGCTACTGGTGCTCGAGAACCCGGTCCCGGGTTTCCGGTAGCCAGACGAGGGCCACCACAAACGCCATCGCCACCACGCCAACCGTATACCAGAGGCCAGCGAACGGATCGCCGGTGCGCACGACGATGTACTGGGAAATGAAGGGGAGGAAGCCTCCGAAATAGCCAGTCCCGATATGATAGGGCACGGACATGGAAGTGTAGCGCACCCTTGCCGGGAACAGCTCGACCAGGATTGCTGCCACTTGCCCGTAGGTCATGGCAGAAAGTGCGACCATAACTGCGACACCGAGGATGATCTTCCAGTGCTGCTTCTCCGCCGGGTTGGCAAGCAGCGGATAGCCAGCAGCCGAGATCGCCTCCTCCCATGCAGCAGCGTCGAAGCCCTGAACGCGGGTGTCTCCCACCTTGAGGGCAACCTGCTCGGCTTCGACCTTGGCATAGGAGATGCCGCGCTTTGACAGAAACGCGAGCGCCTGGCCGCACTCCGTCTCCTGTGCGCGAGCGAAAACGCGGAATTCGCAGGCCGGCGCCTCGAGCACCACGGGATTGTCCCTCGTTGCCCGTGACAGGGCCGGATTGGCCCCTTCTGCCATCAGGTGGAACAACGGGAAGACCAGGAGCATCGCGAGCGCATAACCGGCGAGCAGCAGTTTCTTGCGCCCGATCCGGTCCGAAAGCATCCCGAAGCCAACATAGAGGGGCGCTGCCAGAAGGGCGCCGAAGGCGAGGTAGAGGAGCGCCTGTTCCTCGGCTACCCTGGCAGTGCCGGTGAGGAAATAGAGGGTGCCGAACTGGCTGGTGTAGTAGATGACGGTGAGCCCGGCTGCGACTCCAAAAAGGGCGACAAGCACATTGCCGAGGTTCGCCTTGTCACTGAAGGCAGCAAGAATGGGGTTTTTGACCAGCGTGCCGGTCTCCTTCATGGCCTTGAAGACCGGGCTTTCAGAGAGCTTCATCCGGATGACGATCGAGAGGACCAGCATCAGGAAGGAGAGAAGGAAAGGGAGCCGCCAGCCCCAGGACTCGAAGGCCTCCACGCTCATTGCCCGGCGCGTCATGAGCACCACGATGACCGCAAGCAAGAAGCCGCCCACCACCGAAATCTGGATCCAGCTCGTATATTGGCCACGCTTGCCAGGCGGGGCGTGCTCGCCGACATAGATGGCGGCCCCGCCATATTCGCCGCCGAGCGCGAGGCCCTGGAGCAGGCGCAGCAGCAGCAGCAGCACCGGTGCGAGGAGGCCAGCCGACGCGTAGGTCGGCAGCAGGCCGATCGCAACCGTCGCACCCCCCATCAGCGTGATGGTCACGAGGAAGGTGTATTTCCGCCCGATGCGGTCGCCATAATAGCCGAACAGCACGGCCCCCAAGGGCCTGACTGCAAACCCCGCTCCGAAGGCGGCAAGGCTCGCAAGCAGCGCCGCTGTCGGATTGTCGGCCGGGAAGAAGAGCTTGCCGATGAGGGCAGCGAGAATGCCGTAGAGGAAGAAATCATACCATTCAAAGACGGTCCCCATCGCGCTCGCCGTTATGACAAGCCGGTCCCGCTTTGGGTGAAGCGTGGCTGCATCTGCTGCAACGGTTGCCGACATAACATGCCGCCCTGCCGCACGGCGCGCGCCGACGCAAGGCATGGCCGAAGTGCAGCCCGGCGCCCTAGGCTGCCAGCGCTTGCGTTGCCGCCCGGGCAGCCACGAAGCGGCGCGTGATCTCGTCGACGTCGTCGAGCGTGTGCTCGGAAGAGAGCGAGCAGCGCAGCAGATAGACTCCCATGGGCGTGGCTGGAGGCCTCGAGAGGTTGCAGTAGATGCCGTGGTCAAGAAGCGCGGACCACATGAGGACGCAGGCTTCCTGGCTTGGCATGAGGACGGCGATGATGGCGGACTCGGCCGTCTCGGTTGCCATGGTAAAGCCGGCCGCCTTAAGACTGGCGTGGAGCTTCCGCGAAGCTGCCCACAGCCGCTCGCGCTTGGGCGCAGCCGTCATCAGCTTCCTGATGCTTGCCTCCGCCGAGGCCGCGACGACGGGCGGCAGCGAGGCGGTGAAGCGGTAGGGGTTGGTGACAAGGCGCAGGATCTCGAAATGCGGGTGGTTCGAGACTGCAAAGCCGCCGACGGTGCCGACCGACTTCGAGAAGGTGCCGACGATGAAATCGACCTCGCCCTCCAAGCCCTGTTCCTCATAGACGCCGCGGCCGTTGGGGCCGAAAAAGCCCATGGCATGGGCCTCGTCTACCAACACCATGGCCCCGGCGGCCTTGGCGGCAGGAACCAGCTCGCGAAGCGGCGCGACATCTCCGAGCATGGAATAGACGCCTTCCAGGATGACGAGCTTCCCCTTGCCCTCGGGCACCCGCCGCAGCCGCTTTTCAAGGTCGGCCACATCATTGTGGCGGAAGCGGACCACTTCGGCATGGCCCAGCTTGCAGCCATCGTAGATCGAGGCGTGGCTGTCGGCATCAAGGAGGATGACATCATCCTTGCCGGCGAGCGTGGAGACCATTCCGAGGTTGGCCTGGTAGCCGGTCGAGAAGACGATTGCAGATGAGGTGCCGTAGAAATCCTTGAGCGCCTGTTCGACTCCGATGTGGGTGGCAAAGGTGCCATTGAGCACCCGCGAGCCTGTGGAGCCAGCGCCGAAGGAGTCCATCGCAGCCTTGCCCGCGGCGATCACATCCGCATCGAAGGTCATCCCCATATAATTGTAGGTGCCAACCAAGATGGTCTCGCGGCCCTGGATGATGGCCCGAGTGGGCGAAAGCACGCGCTCCATGACGACACCGAACGGATCGGAAAGGCCTGTTGACTTCAGGAAGTCATATTCGGCTCGGATGGAGTCAAACTTGGCGAGAAGGTCGATCATGCGTCGGCCTTCAGTTTCAGGATCGCATCGGCCACCTGGCCCACGGTTTCAAGATCGGGCAGCAGGTTCAAGGGCACATTGATGTCCCACTCGTCTTCCATATTGGCAACGAGGTCCATGACGGTGAGCGAGTCGAACTCGAGATCGTCGGCAAAGCGCGTGTCTTCGGCGAGGGGGATCGCCTTGGCGTTGAAGGGCTGGATGAGCTCGATGAGGCGGGCGAGCACCGCGTCGCGGGAAAGGGTCATGGCGGCTGCCCTAGCAGGCTTGGCCATGTGGCTAAAGCCATCCCGCGTGCCGATACCAGGCAACTGTCTTGGCAAGCCCGTCGGCAAGTACTGTGCGCGGCTGCCAGATCCCAAGGGCGAGCAGCGGCCCGGAGTCCGCGCTCCAGTCACGGTGGGCAAGATAGCGCGCCCGGTCAAATGAGAGCTTGGGAAGAGCGCCGACAAGCTTCGCCCTTGCAGTGTCCACTGCTGCGCCGAGCCGCAGCATGGCGCCTGGCACCGCGAGCGCGCGCGCACGCACGCCGAGGGCTGCTGCAATTTTGCCCACCAGCTCGACGTGCGGATAGCCGCCGGCTCCGTCGTCGATTTCAAAACAGCCGCCTGCGCTTCGGCCTGCGCGTGCAAGATCCTCGGCAAGCGCCACCAGCGCGTCGGCGAGATCGGGTGCGAAGATCATCGCCGCCCGTGCTCCTGCTGGCACTGGCACCAGCCCAAGCCGGGCCGCCTGGAACAGCGCCAGCATCTCGCCATCGCCTGGCCCATAGACTGCCGGTGGCCGCACCATGGCATGCCTGCCCGGGCAGCCGCGCACCACATGCTCGGCCTGGAGCTTCGAGGCGCCATAGGCCGACAGCCGGGGCTCGCGCGCTGCAAGCGAGGAGACATGGACGAATGGCCGCTCGCCTGCTGCCATTCGCATCGCTGCCGTGCCGGCAACGTTGCCGGCCTCGAACGCTGCAGCATGGCGGGCATTGACGACTCCTGCGACGTGAATGACGGCATCTGCCCCCTCGACCAGCCGCGCCAGCGCCGGATAATTGGCAAGGTCGCCAGGCACCCATTCCACCCCGTCTCGTGCTGGCTGCGGCCGCCTTGCGAGCGCCCGGACATCATGCCCCCGCGCCCGTGCCGCATCGAGCACATGGCCGCCGACGAACCCCGTCCCCCCGGTCACGGCCAGCGTCAATGTCTTGGTCGGGGCCATGGCGCCCCTCTGGCCTCGCTGCTAGCGCCTTGTCCATGCGCCAGATCCCGCGCCTGTTCGTTGACACCCGCCTTGTGACAGGCGCGCGCCTCGCGCTGTCACCAGCCCAGGCCCATCAGCTTGCAACCGTGCTCCGGCTCGATGTCGGCGCTGAGCTTCGCTTGCTTGACAATCTGACCGGCGAATGGGCGGGGCGAA
This sequence comes from Thermaurantiacus sp., assembly GCF_053487655.1. Taxonomy (NCBI): domain Bacteria; kingdom Pseudomonadati; phylum Pseudomonadota; class Alphaproteobacteria; order Sphingomonadales; family Sphingosinicellaceae; genus Thermaurantiacus; species Thermaurantiacus sp. Next base: position 4,501 of record NZ_JBRCLD010000080.1, read on the forward strand.
TCGCCTCCGTGTCCCGCCGCGCGGTCGCCGTCGAAGTCGGTGCCCAGATCCGCGGCCGCGAGCAGGTGCCGGACCTCTGGCTTCTCGCCGCTCCGATCCGGCCGGAACGGTTTGCGCTTACAGTTGAGAAAGCAACCGAGCTTGGTGTTGCCCGCATCCTGCCCGTCATCACGGCGCGCACCCAGCACGGGCGCCAAAATCTCGCGCGGCTGCGCGCCCACATGATCGAAGCTGCCGAGCAGTGCGGCCGCACGGCACTTCCTGAGCTTGCCGGGCCAGTCCGCCTGCCCGACTTACTCAGCCACTGGGACCCGTTGCGCGCGCTCCTCTTCGCCGACGAGGAGGGCGGCGCTCCGGCTGCGACAGCAATGGCCGGGGCGCCGCCGCCGGCTGCTCTCCTCATCGGCCCCGAAGGCGGCTTCGATGCTCTTGAACGCGCTGCCCTCCTTTCGCACCCGGCCACCCGCCGCATTGCACTTGGCCCGCGCATCTTGCGCGCCGACACGGCGGCTGTTGCTGCGATTGCGCTCTGGCAGGCGATTGCCCTGCCTCTGGCGTCGGGTGCTGCCCAGAGCTAAGGCCGCGCCACATGAGCACGCGCACTGAAGCTAGCGGCGACGCGGCCACGATCGACTCCCGTGCCGATCTCGTCGCTGTCTTCGCGCGTGGAGAGAAGCCCCGCGAAGCTTGGCGCATTGGCACCGAGCATGAGAAATTCGTCTTCCGCACGCGTGATCTGCGCGCGCCCTCTTATGCCGAGCCGGGCGGTATCCGCGACCTGCTCAGGGGCTTCACCCGCTTCGGCTGGGAGCCGGTCGAGGAAGCCGGCAATGTCATTGCGCTCACTGGCCCCGACGGCGGGATCAGCCTTGAGCCCGCTGGCCAGCTCGAACTTTCCGGCGCGCCATTGAAGACCATTCATGAGACCTGCGCCGAAGTCGGCCGGCATCTGTTCCAGTGCCGCGAGCTCGGCGAGGAACTCGGGCTCGGCTTCCTCGGCCTTGGCTTCCACCCGACGGCGGCGCGCGCGGATCTCCCCGTCATGCCCAAGGGCCGCTACGCCATCATGCGCGCCTACATGCCAAAAGTCGGCACGCTTGGCCTCGACATGATGCTGCGCACCTGCACGACCCAAGTCAATCTCGACTATGCAAGCGAGGCCGACATGGTGCGGAAATTTCGCGTCTCGCTTGCCCTGCAGCCGGTTGCAACTGCGCTCTTTGCCAATTCCCCCTTCACCGAAGGGCGCCCCAACGGCTTCCGGAGCTTCCGGGCGCATGTGTGGACGGACACCGACAATCAACGCACCGGCATGCTCCCCTTCGTCTTCGAAGATGGCTTCGGCTACGAGCGTTATGCTGACTATGCGCTTGATGTGCCGATGTATTTCGTCTTCCGTAACGGCCGCTACATCGACTGCGCCGGCGCAAGCTTCCGCGCCTTCCTGGCCGGTTGCCTGCCCCAGCTTCCGGGCGAACGGCCGACGCTCGGGGATTGGAAGGACCACCTCTCAACCGCCTTCCCGGAAGTGCGGATGAAGTCTTTTCTCGAGATGCGGGGCGCCGATGGCGGGCCCCAGGGGCGGATCTGTGCGCTGCCGGCCTTCTGGGTTGGCCTCCTCTATGATTCCATTGCGCTCGACTCCGCCTGGGAGCTGGTGAAGGACTGGTCGATGGAGAGCCGCGAGGCCTTGCGGCTGGCCGCTCCCCGCCATGGCCTTGCCGCCCCCTCGCCCTGCGGCCGCACCCTCCAGGCGCTTGCACTCGATGTGCTGGCCATTGCCGAGGCCGGGCTCCAGCGCCGCGCTGCGCTCGATGCGGGTGGCGCGAGCGAGGCCGGCTTCCTCTCGCCGCTTTGGGAAATCGCCCACAGCGGCCAGACCCTTGCCGACCGCTGGCTGGAGCGCTTCCATGGCCCCTGGGGCGGAGATGTCACCCCCATCTTCACCGAGGCCCGCTTCTAGGCGGCTGTTCGTGGCGGCTGCGCACCGCGTAGAGTGCCACTGCTGCGGCCACCGAGACGTTGAGGCTCTCGACCGCGTCCGTGATCGGCAGCCGCGCAAGCGCATCGACATGGGCGCGTGTGTTCGCACGCATCCCCTCGCCTTCCGCGCCAAGCACCAGCGCAACCGGCCCCGCAGAAAGCGCATCGGCAAGCAGCGCTTCTGCCTCGCCGGCAAGCCCGACCCGCCAGAAGCCGGCCTTGGCGGTCTGGTCGAGCGCGCGGGCGAGGTTGGTGACGCGCGCCCAAGGGAGCCGCTCGAGCGCGCCGGCTGCAGCGCGGGCCAGCGCCCCCGTCTCCGATGGCGCGTGGCGATCTTGCGTCACCAGCCCGACTGCGCCGAAGGCCGCGGCCGAGCGGATGATTGCCCCCACATTCATGGGATCGGTCACCTGATCGAGCACCAGCAAGGGCCGGCTGGCATCGGGCGCGAGAAGCAGCTCCTCGAGATGTACCCCCGGGAGCGGCTCGACCTCGAGCACCAGGCCCTGGTGTGGCGCGTCTGCCGGCACCAGCCGCGCAAGATCGGCCGCATCACCCGATTGCACTTGGAGCCCGGGCGGCAGCGGCCCCAGCGCTGCCAGGGCCTCGGGCGTTGCATAAAGCCGGCGGAGCCTGCGCTCCGGGTTTTGCAGTGCGGCCAGCACGGGGTGGCGCCCATAGAGGCGCGGCCGTCCTGGCTCCGTGCTGCGAACCTTGCGGAAATGGGGTCTGCGGCCCATGCGAAAGCCCATGCCGCGCACAGGTGGTGAAGGGAAGGCGGGAGCGGGTAACGGGACTCGAACCCGTATATTCAGCTTGGAAGGCTGCTGCACTACCCTTGTGCTATACCCGCATCCCGCACCTTCGACTTAGGCGGCAGCGCTGGCCTCGGCAAGCCTGTCCTCCAGGGCCCAGGGCGTGGCAGGCTCGGGGGACGAACCGGTTCGGGCGGAGCTTGGCGCATGGGGCGGCAGGGCATGGAGCGTTCGCCCCTCGCGCGCGTTGGCAGTGCGAAAACGGGAAATAGTGACGGGGCCGAAACAACCTTTGGCGCCAGAGTCGTCGGTCGGGCGGCCCGCCGGCCGATCCTTCGGCGTCTCGGCGGCCAGCATTTCGCGCTGGCGCTGTACGCCTGCGGATGGTGGAGGGGGTTGGATTCGAACCAACGTAGGCTGACGCCGGCAGATTTACAGTCTGCTGCCTTTGACCGCTCGGCCACCCCTCCGGCCCGGCTGGGGAGGGGCGCGCATTGCCGAAGCGGTCGGGGCCTGTCAACGGCACGCGCAAAGCCGCCCCAAGCCCATTGCGCCGCCCGTGCGGGGACGCTAAGAGCCTGTTTCCCGCTCCGCACAGGAGTGTAGCTCAGCTGGTAGAGCATCGGTCTCCAAAACCGAGGGCCGGGGGTTCGAGTCCCTCCACTCCTGCCAGGGCCCTCGTGCGGGCCGGGGCCTGGACGAGGGGGCGGGCCAGCTCGTAATCGCCCAGCGCAAGGCGCATGCCCTGGCCCTAGCGGTTGCGAATTGGACTTCAGGAGTGGGCACGAGAGTGGGCAGGAGAGTGGGCAGGAGATATGGCCGAAGAGGCAGTCGAGAAGGTTCAAAAGCCCCGGGTCTCTCCGGGCGAGTTTGTGCGCCAGGTGCGCAGCGAGACGGGCAAGGTCGTGTGGCCGACCCGTGCGGAGACCATCCAGACCACCATCCTCGTCCTCGTCATGACTTCGCTGCTTGCACTCTTCTTCCTCGGCGTCGACCAGGTCCTTGGACGGATCGTCAAGTTCCTGCTTTCTCTTGGAGGCGCCTGAGATGTCGCGCTGGTACATCATCCACGCCTATTCCGGCTTCGAAAACAAGGTGAAGGACCAGATCCTCGCGGATGCTGCCCGCATGGGCCTCGACTCCATGGTCGAAGCTGTCGAAGTGCCGACAGAGAAGGTGACGGAAGTCCGCCGCGGTAAGAAAGTCCAGACGGATCGGAAATTCTTCCCCGGCTATGTGCTCGCCAAACTCGAGATGAATGACCAAGTCTATCACCTGGTTCGCAATACGCCCAAGGTGACAGGCTTCCTTGGCGCGTCAGGCAAGCCGCAGCCGATCTCCGAGGCCGAGGCCAACCGGATTCTCTCAACCAAGGCAGATGCAGCGACTGCTGCGCCCAAGACGCGCCGGCGGGTCAGCTTCGAAATCGGAGACCAGGTGAAAGTGCTGGATGGCCCCTTTGCCTCCTTCACGGGCTTGGTCGAGGAAATCGACTTCGAGAAGGGCCGGGTCAAGGTTGCAGTCTCGATCTTCGGGCGCGCGACCCCTGTTGAGCTCGACTTCGAACAGGTCGAGAAGACGAAATAGCGGCCGTGTGGCATGCTCTGTGCGTGCCGCCGGGCAGCAGGCAAGGCTCCTGCAAGCTTGCGATCGGGCAGGAGCCGTAACCGTGGGAGGCAAGGGCCATTCCCGAGCCGTTTGGACCACATGATCGCCAGTCAGCGGGCCGCTCCTTCGGGAACCGGCCCGGGTTATGGAGTGTGAAATGGCAAAGAAAGTGACGGGCTATGTAAAGCTGCAGGTGCCTGCCGGCAGCGCGACTCCGAGCCCCCCCATCGGCCCGGCGCTCGGCCAGCGCCAGGTCAACATCATGGAATTCTGCAAGGCTTTCAATGCGGCAACCGCCAACCTCGAAAAGGGCATGCCGATTCCGACGGTGATTACCGTCTATGCCGACAAGAGCTTCACCTTCGTCACCAAGTCACCGCCGGCCACCTATTTCCTCATGAAGGCAGCGGGCCTCAAGTCCGGCTCCAAGACGCCCGGCCGCGGCACGGTCGGCAAAGTGACTCGCACCCAGCTGCGCGAGATCGCGGAAGCCAAGATGAAGGATTTGAACGCCAACGATATCGAGATGGCGATGCGGACCATCGAAGGCTCGGCCCGCTCGATGGGCCTCGAAGTGGTGGAGGGCTGAGGCCATGGCAAAGCTGACCAAGAAGGCGAAGGCGCTTGCAGGCACGGTCGAGCCCCTGAAGCTCTACCCGGTTGACGAGGCGCTCGAAATCGTCCGTGCCAACGCGACCGCCAAGTTCGACGAGACGATCGAGGTCGCTGTCAACCTCAATGTCGATCCGCGTCATGCCGACCAGATGGTCCGCGGCGTTGTCACTCTTCCCAAGGGCACGGGGAAGACCGTGCGCGTGGGCGTCTTCGCCCGCGGCGCCAAGGCCGAGGAAGCGCGGGAAGCCGGCGCCGATGTGGTCGGTGCTGAGGACTTGCTCGAAATCGTCCAGGGTGGCACCATCGACTTCGACCGCTGCATTGCAACCCCTGACATGATGGGGCTCGTCGGCCGGCTCGGCAAGGTGCTCGGCCCCAAGGGCCTGATGCCGAACCCCAAGCTCGGCACTGTTACCATGAATGTGGGCGAGGCGGTCAAGGCAGCCAAGGGCGGCCAGATCGAGTTCCGGGTCGAGAAGGCCGGCATCATCCACGGCCGGCTTGGCAAGGCGAGCTTTCCGGCTGAGGACCTGAAGGCCAATCTCGCCGCCTTCATGGACGCGCTCGTCAAGGCCAAGCCCCCGGGCGCCAAGGGCAAATATGTCGAGAAAATCGCCTTGTCCTCGACCATGGGCAAGGGTGTGAAAGTCGACCCGGCAACGGTCGGCGCCTGACGCACCGGCGGGGCAGGGGGTGGAGCCCCTGGCCCCGACCGCCGCAGGCCCGGCGACTTCGCCGCCGGCCGCAACCATTTTCTGAGGGTCTGCCATGCGTTCCAGACGGCGAGGCTCGCGCGGGTGGTGGTCCCCCGCGTCGCCGGCCTGCCCTTGAACGGGCTTGACCCGCACGGGAATCCCTCTATAGCGCGCCGCTCTGTCCGAAGCGGCGCCTTTTGGCGCTGCGGCGGGCACCGTCCGAGATTGCGGGTGGACTTGTTCCCTAAGCCTTGCGGGCCCGCATGAGACGAGAAACAGCCTCCCCGCAATGGTGGAGGGTGGAAGGCGGGGACAGTCTCCGCCCAGTTCGTTTCGTTCGGGCGGGCCGGGGAAGGCCCGTCAATTCGGGCATTCTGTGGCTCTCACCGGCAGCGGGGTTGTTCCTTCTGCCATGTCGATGGAGTGCGAATGGACCGGAACCAGAAGAAGGAGCTGGTCGCCAATCTTGCCCGGACCTTCGAGACAACCGAGGTCGTGGTCGTCACGCGCAACCATGGGCTGACGGTTGCGCAGGTCTCCGAGCTGCGCAACCGGATGCGCAGTGCTGGTGCCCAGTTCAAGGTGACGAAGAACCGGCTCGCCCGCATTGCGCTTGAAGGTACGCCCTACCAGGAGATCTGCACTCTGCTGGTCGGCCCGGTCGGGCTAGCCACTTCGCGCGACCCGGTGGCGGCAGCGAAGATCGCCGTTGAGTTCGCCAAGGGCAATGAGAAGTTCGAGATCGTGGGCGGCGCCATGCCGGGCACGCTTCTCGATGCAAATGGCGTCAAGGCGCTCGCGGAACTGCCTTCACTGGACGAGCTGCGCGCGAAGCTGGTGGGCCTCATCCAGGCGCCGGCAACCAAGCTAGCCCAACTTGCGAATGCGCCCGCGGCCAAGCTGGCGCGAGTGTTTGCGGCCTATGGCGACAGCCAGGCGGCCTGAAGGAAAGGATTGACTGATGGCGGATATTGCAAAGCTGGTGGAAGAGCTTTCGGCGCTCACCATTCTTGAAGCGGCGGAATTGGCGAAGGCGCTTGAAGAGAAGTGGGGTGTCTCGGCAGCAGCGGCGGTTGCAGTGGCAGCAGCCCCGGCGGCCGGCGGTGCGGCAGCACCTGCAGCGGAGGAGAAGACCGAGTTCGACGTGATCTTGACCGGCGACGGTGGCAAGAAGATCAATGTCATCAAGGAAGTGCGCGCCATCACGGGGCTTGGGCTGACGGAAGCGAAGACGCTGGTCGAGAGCGCACCCAAGGCGGTCAAGGAAGGAGTCAACAAGGAAGAGGCGGAGAAGATCAAGAAGCAGCTGGAAGAGGCCGGCGCAACCGTCGAGATCAAGTGAGGCCGGAACAGGCGCAAAGGCGGCGGCCATGGTCTGCTGCCAAGCAAGGGGCGGCACATGCCGCCCCTTGTTGTTCACCCCTGACCGCATGTTGACAGGCCGAACTCTGGCTCGTAGTGGCGGCGGCTCCGCACATCTCCGGGACAGGGCGCGCCCTGGCGGCGGCGCGTCAAACGTATGGGAATGTTGCGGTTATCGGTTGCCGTGGGGCCTCCTGGCTGGCTCGCCCCCGGAAGTCCGATTCGGCGCGCCGGACTGACTTTGGCCTGAAGGAACCCCATGGCGACGCTTGCAGCACCGCTTTCGTCCACTGCGCTCACGCCCCGGTTCAAGCCCACCTACCGTATCCGTCGCCGCTTCGGCTCGACGGCCGAGGTCGTGGACATGCCAAACCTGATCGAGGTCCAGCGGGAAAGCTACGAGCAATTCCTCCGCTCTGACCCCTCGATCGGCTATGTCTCGGGGCTTGAGAAGACGCTTCGGTCGGTTTTCCCGATCCGCGATTTCGCGGGCACCGCCGAGCTCGATTTCGTGCACTATGAGCTCGAGGACCCCAAGTATGATATCGACGAGTGCCGCCAGCGCGGAATCACCTATGCGGCGCCCATGCGGGTCACGCTCCGGCTCATCGTGTTCGAGATCGACCCCGACACCGAGACCAGGAGCGTCGTCGACATCAAGGAGCAGGATGTCTACATGGGGGACATGCCGTTGATGACCCCCAACGGCACCTTTATTGTCAACGGCACCGAGCGCGTCATCGTCTCGCAGATGCACCGTTCACCGGGTGTTTTCTTCGATCATGACCGTGGCAAGACCCATGCCTCTGGCAAATATCTTTTTGCCGCCCGCGTTATCCCCTATCGCGGCTCCTGGCTCGACTTCGAGTTTGACGCCAAGGACATCGTCAATGTCCGTATCGACCGCAAGCGCAAGCTGCCGGTGACCACGCTCCTCTATGCGCTTGGCATGAACAGCGAGGAGATTCTCCACGCCTTCTACCGCCGGGTTCGCTGGGAGCGGGATGCTGCCCGGGCGGCATGGAAGCTGCCCTTCGTGGCCGAGGCCTGGCGCGGCGCCAAGCCGGACTTCGACGTGCTGAACGCTGATTCGGGTGACATCGTCTTTGCGCAGGGCACCAAAGTGACGCCGCGGCTTGCCAAGCGCGCGCAGACCGAAGGCGTTCTCCATGTGCTGGTGCCGGAAGGCGAAATCCTCGGCCGCTATGCTGCTGATGACCTCATCGACGAGGCAACGGGTCGGATCCATGTCGAAGCCGGCCAGGAAATCACCCAGGAGGTGGTCGACCGGCTGGTGGCTGCTGGCTTTGACCATGTCGACCTTCTCGATATCGATGGCGTCAACTATGGTCCGTGGATCCTGAAGACGCTCCACGCCGACAAGGCGGAGGAGCGCGACCAGGCACTTGCCGACATTTATCGGGTGATGCGCCCGGGCGAGCCACCGACGCGGGAAACGGCCGACGCGCTCTTCAATGGTCTCTTCTTTGATCCCGAGCGCTACGACCTCTCGGCCGTTGGTCGCGTGAAGATGAACATGCGTCTCGGGCTTGATGCTCCCGATAACCTGACGACACTGCGCCGCGAGGACATCCTCGCAGTCGTGAAGACGCTCGTTGATCTCAAGGACGGTCGCGGCGAGATCGACGATATCGACAATCTCGGCAACCGCCGGGTGCGCTCGGTCGGCGAGCTGCTGGAGAACAGCTACCGCGTCGGCCTGCTGCGGATGGAACGAGCTGTCAAGGAACGCATGAGTTCGGTGGACGTGACCGTTGTCATGCCAAACGACCTCATCAATGCAAAGCCCGCAGTGGCCGCAGTTCGGGAGTTCTTCGGCTCCTCGCAACTGTCGCAATTCATGGACCAGACCAATCCGCTCTCGGAAGTCACCCACAAGCGGCGAGTCTCAGCGCTTGGGCCAGGCGGCCTCACGCGCGAGCGGGCCGGCTTTGAAGTGCGCGACGTCCACCCCACCCACTATGGCCGGATCTGCCCGATCGAGACGCCCGAAGGCCCCAATATCGGCCTCATCAACAGTCTCGCGACTTACAGTCGCGTGAACAAATATGGGTTCATCGAGACGCCCTATCGCCGCGTTGTCGACGGCAAGGTGACAGACGAGGTCGTCTATCTCTCCGCGATGGAGGAGACCCGCGAGACCATCGCTCAGGCCAATCTGCCCCTCAACCCGGACGGGAGTTTCGCCGACGAGCTTGTCTCTGCCCGGCGCGGCGGCGAGTTTTTGATGGCGCCTGCTGCTGAGATCACGCTCCAGGATGTGAGCCCCAAGCAACTGGTTTCGGTTGCGGCCTCGCTCATTCCCTTCCTTGAGAATGATGACGCCAACCGGGCCCTCATGGGCTCCAACATGCAGCGCCAGGCGGTGCCGCTGGTCAAGGCCGAGGCGCCGCTGGTTGGAACGGGCATGGAAGCAACCGTTGCCCGGGATTCGGGCGCTGCGATCGCGGCCCGGCGCGGTGGGATTGTCGACCAAGTCGATGCCGGCCGGATCGTCATCCGCGCAACCGAGGATGTCGAGCCTGGAACTTCGATGGTCGACATCTACCGGCTGCAGAAGTTCCAGCGCTCCAACCAGTCCACCTGCATCAACCAGCGGCCGCTGGTCGCTGTCGGGGATGTGGTTGGCAAGGGCGACATCATTGCCGACGGTCCGTCCACGCAATATGGGGAGCTGGCACTCGGCCGCAATGCGCTTGTCGCCTTCATGCCGTGGAACGGCTATAACTTCGAGGACTCGATCCTCATTTCCGAGCGGATCGTGAAGGAAGACATCTTCACTTCGATCCATATCGAGGAATTCGAAGTGATGGCCCGGGATACCAAGCTGGGCCCCGAAGACATCACCCGCGACATCCCGAATGTTGGCGAGGAAGCGCTCAGGAATCTCGATGAGGCTGGCATTGTCTATGTCGGCGCCGAAGTCGAGCCGGGAGATATCCTCGTTGGCAAGATCACGCCCAAGGGTGAGAGCCCGATGACGCCCGAGGAGAAGCTGCTGCGCGCCATCTTTGGTGAGAAGGCGTCAGATGTGCGCGACACCTCGCTCCGGTTGCCGCCTGGCGTCTCGGGCACTGTTGTGGAAGTGCGGGTCTTCAACCGTCACGGCATCGACAAGGATGAGCGCGCGCTCGCCATAGAGCGCGAGGAGATCGACCGGCTGGAGCAGGACGCGCAGGACGAGCGCGCGATTCTCGACCGCGCGACCTATGCCGGCCTCAGGGAGATGCTGCTGGGCCAGACCCTGGTTTCAGGCCCCAAGGGTGTGAAGAAGGGCGCTGTCATCGACGATCGTCTGCTGGACGAGCAGCCCCGGCGCGAATGGTGGAAGTTCGTGGTGGCCGACGACAGCGTGCAGGCCAGCATTGAGGCGACCAAGGCGCAGTGGGAGGAAGCCAACAAGCGGATCGCCGAGAAGCTCGAGGACCGGCGCGAGAAGCTGCAGCGCGGTGACGAGCTGCCGCCTGGCGTGCTCAAGATGGTGAAGGTCTTTGTTGCCGTGAAGCGCAAGCTTCAGCCCGGCGACAAGATGGCCGGCCGCCATGGCAACAAGGGGGTTATCAGCCGGATCCTGCCGCAGGAAGACATGCCTTTCCTGGAGGATGGCACGGCAGTCGACATTGTGCTGAATCCGCTCGGCGTGCCTAGCCGGATGAATGTTGGCCAGATCTTCGAGACCCATCTTGGCTGGGCAGCGCGCGGCCTTGGCCGGCGGATTGCTGACCTCCTGGAGGAAATTGGCGCGGCCAATGCTGGAGCGGTGCGCGCAGCGGGCGGTGATCTCGTCAAGCTGCGGGCGCTGCTTGGTGAAATCTACGGGGACCAGGCTGGACTCGAGGCGATGTCAGACGAGGAGCTGCTGCATTTCGCGGAGTCCCTGACCCCTGGCGTGCCGGTCGCCACGCCTGTGTTCGACGGCGCCAAGGAAGCGGATGTGACCCAAATGCTCGAGCTGGCGGGGCTGGACCAGTCGGGGCAAGTGACTCTGTTCGACGGCCGGACCGGCGATCCGTTCGAGCGCAAGGTCACGGTCGGCTATATCTATATGCTGAAGCTGCATCATCTGGTCGATGACAAAATCCACGCGCGCTCGATCGGACCCTACAGTCTTGTCACCCAGCAGCCGCTTGGCGGCAAGGCACAGTTTGGCGGCCAGCGCTTCGGCGAAATGGAAGTGTGGGCGCTGCAGGCCTATGGCGCAGCCTACACTCTCCAGGAGATGCTGACGGTCAAGTCCGACGATGTCGTCGGCCGGACCAAGGTCTATGAAGCGATCGTCAAGGGCGACGACACCTTCGAGGCCGGCGTGCCAGAAAGCTTCAATGTTCTGGTGAAGGAAATGCGGTCACTGGGGCTCAATGTGGAGCTCCAGACGGCAGCGGACGACGCCTGAGCGGACCTGCATTCGGTCGCGCGGGTGGCCGCGCGAGGAGGACAAGATGAACGAACTGACTCTCAACGCCTTTTCGCCAATTGCGAAGCCTGAGATGTTCGACTCGATCCGGATTTCGATCGCAAGTCCGGAAAAGATCCGCAGTTGGTCTTTCGGTGAAATCAAGAAGCCGGAGACGATTAACTATCGAACGTTCAAGCCCGAGCGCGACGGCTTGTTCTGCGCCCGCATCTTCGGCCCGATCAAGGATTATGAGTGCTTGTGCGGCAAGTACAAGCGCATGAAGTACAAGGGCATCATCTGCGAGAAGTGCGGTGTCGAGGTCACGGTCGCCAAGGTTCGCCGCGAGCGCATGGGGCATATCGAGCTGGCGTCACCAGTTGCCCACATCTGGTTTTTGAAGTCGCTGCCGAGCCGGATCGG
>NZ_JBRCLD010000081.1:0-8822 GCF_053487655.1 Thermaurantiacus sp.
GCCCCGCACTGGTCATCACCGCCGCCGCTGCCTGGCGGGGCTCGGGAGGCCCCGGCCGCCGGAGGCTTGGGGACTGCGGCCAGCCGGGGAAGGCTGGTCGCAGCGGAAGTCAGGCGTGGAGGTCGAAGCGGTCGAGCTCCATGACCTTGACCCATGCCTTCACGAACTGGTCAACGAACATGTCCTCGGCATCATCGGCCGCATAGGCTTCTGCGAGGGCGCGGAGCTGGGAGTTGGAGCCGAAGATGAGGTCGACACGGGTTGCCGTCCACTTCGCCTCGCCGGTGGCCCGGTCCTTGGCAACGAAGCTTCCATCGGGAAGCGCCTCCCACTTCATCGCGGTGGAGGCGGCGAGCAGGTTCCGGACGACGTCGTTGGTGAGTGCGCCGGGCCGGTCGGTGAGAACACCATGGCGGCTGTCGCCAACATTGGCACCAAGGGCGCGCAGCCCCGCCCAGAGCACCGTCATTTCGGGGGCCGTCAGGGTGAGGAGCTGGGCGCGCTCAAGGAGCAGCTCCTCGGCAGACCAGTCGGGCGCACCAGCGGGCCTTTGGCCGAGGTGGTTGCGGAAGCCGTCGTGCCAGGGCTCGAGGACGGCGAAGGAGTCGGCATCCGTCATCTCTGCAGTCGCGTCGGTGCGGCCCGGTCTGAACGGCACGGTCAGTTCGCGCCCGCCAGCCCTCGCGGCGGCTTCAACGCCCGCCGCACCTGCCAGCACAATGAGGTCGGCAAGGCTGATCTTCCGGCCGCCCGGCGCCTCGGCGTTCCATTCCGCGCGGATCGCCTCGAGAGTCCCGAGCGCCTTTGCAAGCTCGGCCGGCTCATTCACCGCCCAGTCCTTCTGCGGGGCGAGGCGGATGCGCGCACCATTGGCGCCGCCGCGCTTGTCAGAGCCTCGGAAGGTGGCAGCACTTGCCCAGGCGGTCTTGACCAGGCGCGCAACCGAAAGGCCCGAGGCGAGGATGCGCTTCTTCAGTTCGGCGACGTCGCTGTCATTGACCAGCGGGTGATCGACCGGCGGGACCGGGTCCATCCAGATCCGGGGCTCTTTCGGCACTTCTGCGCCGCGGTAGCGCGTAATCGGGCCCATGTCGCGGTGGGTCAGCTTGAACCACGCCTCGGCAAAGGCATCCGTCAGCTCCTCAGGGTGGGCAAGGAAGTTGCGTGCAATCTTCTCATACACGGGGTCGACACGCATCGCCATGTCCGCGGTTGTCATGATCGGCTTGTGGAAGACGCCGGGCCGGTGCGGGTCGGGAACCGTGCCTTCAGCTTCGGGGTTCTTCGGAGTCCATTGCCAGGCACCAGCCGGGCTCTTGGTCAGCTCCCAATCATAGCGGAACAGGTTCTCGAAATAGCCATTGTCCCAGCGGGTCGGATTGTTGGTCCAGGCGCCTTCGATGCCGCTGGTGATGGTGTCCGCTCCCTTGCCAGTGCCGAAGCTGTTGAGCCAGCCCATGCCCTGCGCTTCAATAGGCGCCCCTTCGGGCTCCGGGCCGACATTGCCAGGAGCGGGGGCAGCGCCATGGCACTTGCCAAACGTGTGGCCGCCAGCGGTCAGCGCCACCGTCTCATAGTCGTTCATCGCCATCCGCGCGAACGTCTCGCGAATGTCACGCGCAGCCGCGAGCGGATCAGGCTTGCCGTTCGGCCCTTCGGGGTTCACATATCTGAGCCCCATCTGGACAGCGCCGAGCGGGTTGGCGAGCTCGCGGTCGCCCGAATAGCGCTCGTCGCCGAGCCATTCGCTCTCGGGGCCCCAGTAGATGTCCTTCTCCGGCTCCCAGATGTCGGCGCGGCCGCCACCAAAGCCGACCGTCTTGCCGCCCATGCTCTCGATGGCGCAATTGCCTGCGAGGATGAGAAGGTCCGCCCACGAAAGCGCCCGGCCATATTTCGCCTTGACCGGCCAAAGCAGCATCCGTGCCTTGTCGAGATTGGCATTGTCCGGCCAGCTGTTCAATGGTGCGAAACGCTGGTTGCCGGTACCGGCGCCGCCGCGGCCGTCGGCAATCCTGTAGGTGCCAGCGGCATGCCAGGCCATGCGGATGAAGAGCGGGCCATAATGGCCCCAGTCCGCCGGCCACCAGGGCTGGGAGGTGGTCATCAATGCCACAATGTCCGCCTTGACAGCGGCGAGGTCGAGACGTTCGAACGCCGCGCCATAATCGAACGCCCCATAAGGGTCGCCCGCGGGCGGGTTCTGGTGCAAGACGGAGAGATCAAGCTGGTGCGGCCACCACAGGCGGTTGGCCATCGAAAACAGGATCGAGCCGGTGGACCGGCCCACCGGGCACCTCGCTTCGACGTTCATGACAATCCTCCTCCGAGTCGATTGCCTCGGAGTCTCGCCCGCAATGGCTCATTTGTCCAATCGATTGAAATGGACACGCTTATCGAGAAAGCGGATGAGCTTTCGTCCAGCGCACATGCGGTGCCGCCTTGCTCGGCCTCGCAGCTCAGCCTCGCAGCTCAGCCCTGCAGTTTGGCAACGAGAGCATCGAGCTGGTCGAGAGTGGCATAGCGGATGACGAGCTCGCCGAACCCCGCCCCTTGCCGGATGGCGACATGAAGGCCGAGTGCGTCGGAAAGCGCGGCTTCGAGGGCAGCGACATCGGGGTCGTCTTCCCGTGCGCGCGCTTTGGCCGCTTGCGCGCGCCGCCTGGCTGCCGCCAGCCACGCTTCCGCCTGGCGCACCGAGAATCCTTTGGCGACGGCCTCGCGCACGAAGAGGTCAGGGTCTGGTGCCGAGAGCGCCAGCTTCGCAATCCCAAGGCTGATTTCGCCTGCGCGCACGGCAGCCTGGGCATTGCGGGGAAGGTCAAGGAGGCGCAGCAGGTTGGCGATATGGCTGCGGGCCTTGCCTGTCAGGCGTGCGATCGTCTCCTGGGTATGGCCGAACTCGGCGGCAAGCCGGTTGTAGGCATCCGCTTCTTCCAGCGGGTTCAAATCGGCGCGCTGGACATTTTCGATGATGGCCGCCTCGAAGGTCGCAGCGTCGTCAAAGGCGCGGACAATGGCTGGCACGTCGTGCAGTCCGGCCCGCTGCGCCGCCCGCCAGCGGCGCTCGCCAGCCACGATTTCATAGCGTCCAGAGGCTGCCGGGCGCAGCAGCAGCGGCTGCAATATGCCCCGTTCGCGGATGGACTGTGCCAGCTCGTCGAGCTTGGTGTCGTCAAAGTCCTGGCGCGGCTGGCGCGGATTGGGGTCGATGAGGTCGATGGCAACCGTGCTCGTCGCCGCCGAAAGGGGTGCGGACCCCATTTCGTCAAGCAGCGCTGCCAGCCCCTTGCCCAGCCGTCCCGCCGGTTTTGCCATCCGCTCCCCTCCTCTACGCTGCGGCCGCGAATTCCCGCGCCAGCGCCATATAGGCTTCCGAGCCCGGGCATTTCAGATCATAGAGCAAGGCTGGCATGCCGTGGCTCGGCGCTTCCGAAAGCCGCACATTCCTTGGAATAATCGTGCCAAAGACACGATGTCCTAGAGCAGAGCGCACGTCGTTCGCGACTTGGTCTGAAAGATTGTTGCGCTTGTCATGCATGGTGAGCACCACGCCGGCGAGATCCAGGCGGGGGTTGGAACGCGCCTTCACTTCCTCAACGGTTTTCAGAAGCTGCGACAGGCCCTCAAGGGCATAGAATTCTGTCTGCAGCGGAATGAGGACTCGGTCGGCAGCCACCAGCCCATTCAGGGTCAGGAGCCCGAGCGAAGGCGGGCAGTCGATGAAGCACCAGTCCTGGCCTTCCAGGGTTTCGAGGGCAGCGCGCAGCCGACCTGTCGCATTGGCTTCGCCCACCAGCTCCACTTCGGCGCCGGCAAGTTCCTGGGTTGCCGGAATAAGCGCAAGATCCGGCACCATCGTCGGCCGGGCAGCGCGCGCGGCTTGCGCGGGGTCGGTCAGGAGATCATAGCTTGAGGGCGAGCGCGCGCTCCGGGCCAGGCCGAAGCTGGTGGACGCATTGCCCTGCGGGTCGAAATCCACGAGGAGCACGCGTGCTCCGGTCGCTGCCAGCGCAGTGGCAAGGTTGACGGCGGTCGTCGTCTTGCCAACGCCCCCCTTCTGGTTTGCGACTGCGATTGTCCGCATCAGCCCTTCGCCCGCCGGAGGTTGGTGACAAGGAGGATTCGCGCCTCCCGGTCCGTCTGGCTTTCTGCCACGTCGAGATCAAAGCGGAAAGCCTGGCGTGCAGCCGCCACTTCCTCAGCCCAGCTCCGGCCCTTGGGGAAGACCCAGCGCGTGCCCGCCATGCCATGCTGGTGCGACCAGTCCAACAGTTTGACAAGGGCAGCCGTCGCCCGCGCCGTGACCACCTCGGCCATCTGGCGGGGCAGCGCTTCCACGCGCGCATGCACCACCACGGCATTGCCGAGCCCAAGCTCTGCGACGACATGGGCAAGGAACCGGCATTTCTTGGCAATCGACTCAACCAGCGTCACCTGGCCCCAGTCCATGGCCGCCAGCACCAGCCCGGGAAAGCCAGCGCCAGCGCCGAAGTCGAGCCAGCGGCGGCCCGGCTCGATGATTCCGGCAAGCTGGGCCGAGTCGAGGAAATGCCGAGCCCACAGGTCGGGGAGGGTTGAAGATGCGACCAGATTCATCCGCTGCTGCCATTGGCAAAGAAGTGCCGCATAGCGGTGCAGCCGGTCCATTGTTCCACGTGGAACATTGGTGCGGGCCTGGAATTCCTCGGGGCTCACGCCGCCTTGCCAATGGGCCGCCGCAGCGCGGCCAGAAGCGCCGTAAGCGCCGCTGGCGTGATTCCCCGAACCCGCCCGGCCTGGCCAAGCGTTTCCGGTGCTGCAGCGGCAAGCCGCTCGGCCATCTCGGCAGAAAGCCCCGGCACGCCGGCAAAGCGGAACCCAGGCGGAATGGGGATGGCTTCGTCCGCCCGCATCAGCTCCAGCTCCGCTTCGGCGCGGGCCAAGTAGACGGCATAGCGCGCGTCGGTTTCGACGGTCTCCAGAATGTCTTGGGGAAGGGCCGACAATTGCGGCTGGAGGCGACGCAGATGCGCCATGCCAACACCGGGGAAGCGAAGCCATTCCTGCAAGGAAAGCCGCTGGCCCTGATCCGAGATTTCGGCTCCCGCTGCCTGCAGCTCCCGGGTGGTCGCCGTTGCGCGGAGAAGCGCACGGGCGCGGGCGAGGGCGTCCTGGCGGGCGTAATGACAGGCCGCCCGCTCGGCGCGGACACAGCCGATGGCAAGGCCAAGCGGAGTCAAGCGGTCGCCGGCATTGTCGGCGCGCAGCCGCAGCCGAAACTCGGCGCGGCTGGTGAACATGCGGTAGGGCTCGGTGACGCCGTGCGTCACGAGGTCGTCGATGAGAACGCCAGTATAGGCAGTGGCCCGGTCGAGGAGGAAGGGCGCATCCAGAACCGCGTTGAGGCCAGCAACCAGTCCCTGCGCGGCAGCTTCCTCATAGCCCGTGGTCCCGTTGATCTGACCAGCGAGGAACAGGCCGGGAAGGCTGCGCAATTCCAGACGCCGCGAGAGGGCGCGGGGGTCCACATAGGCATATTCAACCGCATAGCCAGGACGTACGATTCGCGCGCTGGCAAGGCCGGGGATGGAGCGGATGAGGGCCTGCTGGACATCCTCAGGCAGGCTGGTCGAGATCCCGTTGGGATAGACGAGCGGGTCATCGAGCCCTTCCGGCTCGAGGAAAATCTGATGGCTGTCGCGATCGGGAAAGCGCGTGACCTTGTCTTCGATGGACGGGCAGTAGCGGGGGCCAACGCCCGTAATCCGGCCACGGAAAAGCGGCGAACGCGGAAGGCCAGCGCGGATGATGGCATGGGTTTCCGCCGTGGTGCGCGTGATAAAGCAGTCGATCTGCGGCGCCTCGAGCCGGCGCGTGAGCGCTGAGAAGAAGACAGGCTCGGCATCGCCCGGCTGGATGTCGAGGCCAGCCCAGTCGATGGAGCGGGCATCAAGACGCGGGGGCGTCCCGGTCTTCAGACGGCCAAGCGGAAGGCCGAGGGCAGCAAGGCGGGAAGCAAGCGCATTGGCAGCCCTCTCCCCGGTTCGGCCGCCACTCCTCCGCGTTTCGCCGATGTGCATGACGCCGCCCAGGAAGGTGCCTGTCGTCAGGACCACCGCCTTGCCGCGCAAAGGCCCAGCACTCGTCTCCACGCCAACGCAGCGGCCAGCTTCGATCAGAAAATCGATGACTTCGGCTTCGATCACGCGAATCAACGGCTCGGCGGCAATGAGGCTTCGGATGGCAGCCGCATAGCGGCGACGGTCAGCCTGCGCTCGCGGACCCTGGACGGCAGGACCACGGCTCCGGTTGAGAAGGCGGAACTGGATCCCGGCGATGTCGGCTGCGCGCCCCATCACGCCATCAAGCGCATCGATCTCACGCACGAGATGGCCCTTGCCAAGACCGCCAATGGCCGGATTGCAGCTCATCTGGCCGAGATTGGCAGCCGAAAGCGTGACAAGCACAACCCGAGCGCCCAGCCGAGCAGCAGCGGCAGCAGCCTCGGTTCCTGCGTGACCGCCGCCAACCACGATGATGTCCGGACTCGTCATGCCGGCCCTGTAGCGGAATGTTCCACGTGGAACAATATTGGCATTGTGAGTGTCATTTTCCGATGCAGAAACGGCTGAAGATCGCCCCCAGCACGTCCTCAGACCCGATTGCCCCCGTCAGCCGGCCAAGGCTTGCCGCTGCAAGGCGCAAGCTCTCCGCCCGCAAAAGCGACTCCGTCTGTGCTGCCGCCTCCGCAAGGAAGCCGACAGCCTCTGTCAGCAAATGCGCCTGCCGCGCCGTCGTCACCAAGGCAGGCTCCCCGCGCGGCACCTGTGCCCGCGCCCAAGCAACGAGATGCGCCCGAAGCGAGTCAAGGCCCGCCCCTGTCAACGCCGACACATAGGCAACACCGCCCCGGATCCCCGGTGCTTCGCCCGTCTCGTCGATCTTGTTGACGACTCGCAACCCCTCCCCCTCCCCGAGGTTGAGGACAAGGTCCGCTGCAGCTGCCCGCGCGCGCGCACGCCTGATCCCTTCCTGCTCGACCGGATCCGCGCTCTCGCGCAGCCCGGCGGTATCGAGGAGCATTGCTGGCACACCTCCAAGATCAAGATGCACCTCCAGCACATCGCGAGTCGTCCCCGGCAGCGCCGTCACGATCGCCACATCGCGCGCGGCAAGCGCATTGACGAGGCTGGACTTGCCAGCATTGGGCGGGCCAGTGACAGCAATCACAAGCCCGGATCGCACCCGCTCGGCCATCGGCGCTCCCGCCAGCGCTGCCTCAATGGACGCAGCGAGCCTGCGGATGGGCCCAACCAGGGCGGCGACTGTCACATCGCTTTCGTCCGCGAAATCGAGATCCGCCTCGGCCTCCGCGCGCAGCGCCAAAATGGCCTCCCGCCAGGCTTCCGCCTGCTGGCGCAAGCGCCCGCCAGCATTGGCAAGCGCCTGCGCGCGCTGGGCTTCCGTCTCGGCTGCAAGAAGATCCGCAAGCGCTTCGGCCTGCGTCAAGTCGATCCTGCCGTTCTGAAACGCCCGCCGCGTGAACTCGCCAGCCTCGGCTGGCCGCACCCCAAGCGCGAGCAACTCTTGTTGCACCGCTGCCACGACGGCTGGCGAGCCATGGGTGTGCAGCTCGACCACGTCTTCGCCAGTGAAGCTTGCAGGCCCTGGAAACAGGAGCACAAGGGCGCGGTCAATCGGCTGATGGTCTTGCAAGCGGTAGAGGGTTCGCAGCCTTGCCGTGCGCGCAGGCGGCAGGCGCTGCTTGCCGGTCAGCTGGCGGGCGACGGCGAACACGCCAGGGCCGGAGAGGCGAAGGACGGCAACGCCTGCCGGGGGCAGACCGGAGGAGAGGGCGAAGATCATGGGCGGCCAGCTGGAGGAGGAGCGCGGGCGACGCAAGGGACGCAAGGATTGTCTTGGCCGCGGTTTCGGCCGCGACCTTGCGCGCTCTGCCAGCGCCTTTCCTATCTGGAAAGCCCGCTGCTCGCGGCCACAGCTGACAGGACGCGGCGGGGCCAGCGGCCGGCCCCCAACGCCGGCCGCCCGGTTGCGCCGCAAAGGCCGCTCAGCGCCCGAGATGGGTGCGAAACCAGCTGAGCTGCTCCTGCGCGCCATAGAACTCATAGGCCCGGGCCAATTCCTCTGGCGCAGTGTTGGCAAAGCCGTGCGAGGCCCCGCGGAAGCGCAACAGCCGCGCTGGGGTGCCAGCTGCAATCAGCTGATGCATGAAATTGCTCATGGTCGCGAGCGGGATAAAGTCCTCAGTGCCGTGGAAGGCAAGCAGCGGCGAGCGGATCTGCCGCGCATTATAGGCTGGCGAGACAGAGATGTAGGCCTGCGGGTTCTCGAAGATCGGCCTGCCGAAGAACCAGGGCGCCCCCTGGCCGCCGCCGCGGCTCCATTCGGTCACCCAATCGACTATCGAGCACATGCCGTGCCCGGCCGCATAAATGTCGGAATGGCGCACCAGGCTTTGCGTGACAAAGTAGCCGCCATAGGAACAGCCGACGATCCCGACCTTGCCCGCCCAGCCGCGCGCCTTCAGCTGGGTGACGATCTCGGCCTGGGCGTCGATGTCGGCCTTGCCGAAATTGTCATGGTTGGCAATCGCGTGAAAGCGCGCGCTGCCAAAGCCATGCCGGCCGTAGAGCGGCGTCACCAGCACGCCGAAGCCGAAGTTGGGCAGCAGGCTCGCCGGCGTCTCGACCGAGGCACCCCATGTGTTGGTGAAGGCGTTGAACGGCCCGCCCTGCTGCCAGACAAGGATCGGCACCTGGCGCGGCGGAAAAGCCGTCCCCGCTGGCAGGACCAGCACGCCGTCGATCCGCCAGCCGTTC
>NZ_JBRCLD010000082.1:0-40686 GCF_053487655.1 Thermaurantiacus sp.
GCAATGAGGTTGCCGCCCAGCCGGTCATGGGCTTCGACCATCTGCTTGAGGCAGGGTGCGGCCGGATGGTGCAGGAACTCGTCGGGCAGCAGCACGGCAAAGGGCCGCCGGCCGACCGCATGGCGCGCACACCACACGGCATGGCCAAGCCCCAGCGGCTGCTGCTGGCGAGTCGAGATGACAGCGCCCGGCGGCAGCTGCGTCTCAGCAAGGATGGCAAGCTCGCGCTCCCGGCCGCGCTCCTCAAGCGTGCGCACCAGCTCGCCTGGCACATCGAAATAGTCCGCAAGGCTCGCCTTGCCGCGCGCTGTCACCAGCACGAACTGCTGGATGCCGGCCGCGCGTGCCTCGTCGACGGCATATTGCAGCAGCGGCCGATCGACGACGGGAAGCAGCTCCTTGGCAACCGACTTGGTGGCCGGCAGGAAGCGGGTGCCCATGCCACCCACTGGCAGCACCGCGATCTCGACTGCGCTCATTCCCTCTCCTCAAGCCAGGGCGCGATCCGGTCCGCCCCAATCAGCTCCTCATAGGTCTGCCGCGGCCGTACGACAGCCCATAGGCTCCCGTTCACAAGCACTTCCGGGACGAGCGGACGGGAATTGTAGGTGGATGCCATCGTCGCGCCATAGGCTCCTGCCGTCATCAGCGCGACAAGATCGCCAGCCACAAGCGGTGTCGTCGCCCGGTCCTCGGCGAAACTGTCCCCGCTCTCGCACACCGGCCCAACGAAGCTCGCAACCTCGCGCCCCGGCCTTGGCACCACAGCGCGGATATCGTGGAACACGCCATAGAGGGTCGGGCGGATCAAGTCATTCATGCCAGCATCGAGCACCACGAAGCGGCGGCTTGCCCCCTCCTTCACTCGGACCACGCGCGCCACCAGCACGCCGGCATTGCCAACGATGAGCCGCCCGGGCTCGAACACCAGGCGCACCCCCCAGCCCCTGGTCACACGGGCAACCATGGCGCCATAGGCATCCGGCGCTGGCGGCGCGGGAAGTGCTGGATCATAGGGAATGCCAAGCCCGCCGCCGAGATCGACTGTCTCGACCCGGTGGCCAGCGGCGCGCACGTCGGCAATGAGCGCCCCGAGCCGTTCAAACGCCCTCTCCATGGGCGCCAGCTCGGCGATCTGGCTGCCGATGTGGACGGCAAGGCCCTGCATGGCGATCCCGGGAAGCGCTGCACCTTCCGCCCACAGCGCCACAATCCGGTCGGCCGGAATCCCGAACTTGTTCTCGGACTTCCCCGTTGCGATCTTCGCATGGGTCCTTGCATCCACATCCGGATTGACCCTGAGCGCCACGCGCGCAACCCGCCCCATCTGCGTGGCAAGCGCCGAGAGCGCCTGCAGCTCGGCTTCGCTTTCAACATTGACTTGCCCGACCCCGGCCGCAAGCGCTGCCGCCATTTCGCCCGCTGTCTTGCCCACGCCCGAGAAGATGATGCGCTCGGCTGGCACGCCGGCGGCCAGTGCCCGCCGCATCTCGCCTTCGGAGACAACATCGGCGCCATAGCCCTCGCGCGCAAGCAAGCGGATGACCGAGAGATTGGGATTGGCCTTGACCGCATAGGCAAGGAGCGGGTCGATGAGTTCGGCAAGCCCTTGCCGGAACACCCGGGCGTGGCGTGTGATGGTCGCCGCCGAATAGCAGTAGAAGGGCGTGCCAACGGCTTCGGCGAGGCGGTCGAGCGGCACGTCCTCGGCATGGAGGACGCCGTCGTGAAGATGGAAATGGTCCATCAGGGCGGCGGCAGGTCGAACCCGTCGGTGCGGCGCTCGCGGGTGGTGGCCAGCACATCGTCCTGCCGCACTGGCCGTGCTTCGGGCGGCAGCTTCAGCCCGGCCGCCGTGTCGGCTTCGTCCTGTGCGCGCTGCGCGCGGCGCTCTTCCACCGTCCAGTCGGAATCCGCCGGAACCCGGGTCAACGCCCCCTTGTGCCCACAGCTGGCAGCCAGCAGGGCCATCAGCAGCACCACGGGCCTCATGCCAGCGCCTCCAGCCGCCGCCGCGCTGCCGCAACCGCCTCCCGGACTGCCGCCGGCGCGGTCCCCCCCTGGCTCAGCCTTGAGGCAACCGAAGCTTCGACCGAAAGCGGCGCGGATCCTGCATCCGCCAGCCGCGGATCGATGGCAGCCAGTGCGTCAGCCGATAGCCCGGCGAGCCCAACGCCTGCCGCTTCGGCGGCGCGCACCGCACGTCCGGCCAGATGGTGCGCTTCGCGAAACGGCACGCCCTTCGCCTGCACCAGCCAGTCGGCAAGGTCGGTTGCCGTTGAAAATCCGCTCGCTGCCACTTCCCGCATCCGCTCGCGCATGAACGTCACATCGGCCATCATCCCCGCCATCGCTGCGAGAGAGACTTCGAGCAGGTCAGAAGCCTCGAACAGCGGCTCCTTGTCGTCCTGCATGTCCTTGGAATAGGCCAGCGGCAAGCCCTTCATGGTAACGGCAAGGCCAGTCATGAGGCCGAGGATGCGCCCCGAGTGGCCGCGCACCAGCTCGGCCGCATCCGGGTTCCTTTTCTGCGGCATGATCGAGGAGCCGGTTGACCAGGCATCGGGCAGGGTCACGAAGCCGAACGGCTGGCTCGCCCACAGCACCAGCTCCTCGGCCAGGCGCGAGAGATGGAGCGCGCACTGGGTCGCTGCCATCAGATAGTCGAGTGCGAAATCCCGGTCGGAGACGCTGTCCAAGGAGTTGGCCGTGGGCGCATCAAAGCCGAGCAGCTGGGCAGTCAGCGCGCGGTCGATCGGAAAGCCGGTGCCAGCAAGCGCGGCCGAGCCCAACGGGCAGAAATTGAGCCTGGCGCGGGCGGCGCGAAACCGGTCGATGTCACGCAAGAGCATCTCGACATAGGCCATGAGATGGTGGCCGAGCGTCACGGGTTGCGCGACTTGGAGATGGGTGAAGCCAGGCATGATGGTTTGCGCTTCGGCCTCCGCACGGTCGATGAGGATGTGCGCGAAGGCAACAAGCGCTTGCGCATGACCATCGATGGCATCGCGAACCCACAGGCGGAAGCTGGTTGCAACCTGGTCGTTGCGCGACCGTGCCGTGTGGAGCCGGCCGGCGACGGGCCCGATCATCTCGGCAAGCTTGGCTTCGACTGTCATGTGGATGTCTTCCAGCGCCGGGTCCTCGGGAACGCCTTCCGCCTCCCATTTCGCCGCCAGCGCCGAAAGCCCCTCCACAAGCGCCTGGGCATCTTCCGCCGCCAGTATTCCCGTCTCCCCCAGCATCCGGGCATGGGCGATCGAGCCCGCGATGTCATGCCGCCACAGCCGCTTGTCGAAGGGAATGGAGGCATTTATCCGGGCCATGACGGCGTCTGGGCCTTCTGTGAAGCGGCCGCCCCAGGCGCGGTTGGTCGTGGAGCCCGTCATGCGTTGCCTTTCCGTCCTCGCCCTCCTTGCCGCTTGCGGCGCGCCGCAGCCGGAGGCACAATCGCCTAGCGAGCACGGGGGCGCGGAGCAAGGAACGGCCGCGGCGGCCCAGGGCGTTTCCCAGGGCGCTTCCTTGCGGCCCGACCGGCTGCTGCGCGATTTCGCCGGCACGCCAGCACCTCTTATCCCGCTTGAAACTGGCCCTGGCGGCGCCACCGAAACGCTCGCCGATATCCTCGCCGCCAATCCGGGCAAGCCGCTGCTCCTGAACCTCTGGGCCACCTGGTGCGCGCCCTGCCTGAAGGAACTTCCCACCCTCGACCGGCTTGCCGCCGAGACGAAGGGCCGGCTCGTTGTCGTGCCAGTCAGCCAAGACATGGAAGGCTGGCGCAAGGTCTCGCCTGCCTTCACGGCGGAGGCCTACCCCAATCTCAGGACGCGGCTCGAATCCGGCATGCAGCTTGGCGCTGCCCTCAAGGCGACCGGCCTTCCCCTGACAATCCTCTACGGACCCGACGGGAAGGAGGTCTGGCGCTACGCTGGCGATCTCGACTGGTCGAGCCCACAGGCGCGCGCACTTCTCGGCATCTAGGCCATTGCCCGCCGCTCGGCGCATGTGGATTGAGAGGCTCCGCTGTCGGCCAAGGGCAGGCGGCAGCCATGCGGGCGGCCGCTTACGAACGGCAGCGCTCGGTGCCGATCCGCTGCTTGGGGTGCGGACCCGTGACGTCGTTGCCACACAGAGCAACCGCAGGCTCGCCATAGGTGCGGATATAGGGCCGGTCGGCAAATTCGCGCGTAGCCGCGCGCACCTTGTTGCCGCGGATAAGGCAGTCGGTGCAGGCACCGACCGCAATCCCGTTCCAGTCGTCGGTGATGACCTCGTTGTCGAGGATCTGGACCCTTGTGTAGCGGTCCTGCCGCTGGCCGAAGGTGGTAATGCCCTGGCAGGCATTGGGCGCGGGCGTATTGATGACATTGCCACGCACGGTCACGTCGACGAGCGTGCCCCACATCTGGATGCAGTCGCTGTGGTCGCCATCGGCCCAGCGGCCGCCCTTGCCTTCGCACACTCGCCGGTTCCAGCCACCACCCTCGACCCGGCCGTCAGGGAAGGTGCAAGTGGAGCGTATGGGGGAGAGGCTCTCGAAGCGATTGCCTTCCACAAGACCCCGAGTGACGCCCGTCAGATTGAGCCCGTCCGACCGGAGATCGGTGAAGCGGTTGTTGCGGATGGTGATGTCGCTGTTCTCGCGGCGAGTGACGAGGCCTCGGTAGGCATTGGCGAACGTCACGCCCTCGATCGTCACGCGCTCTGCCCACTCGAGGGTGCCGCCATAGCCGTTGAAATTCTCGCCATTGCGGCCCTTGGGCGCTTCCACCGTTCCACCCCGCCAGGTCACATCCCGGACGTGCATCAGCCACAGGCCGCGCATGCGCGCACCCGTTGCATCGACTGTGAGCGGCGTCTTGCGGCCGTGCAGCTGGATAAGACCGCAATCGCCCCGGAGGCGGACGGTGGCACCAGCTGGCGCTTGCCTTGCAACAGCCGCGAAGCTTTCGCAGGTCGCCCGGATCGTCCCGCCGGAAGCAAGGCTTGGCGCTTGGAAACAGGCCACAAGCAGCGCGCCGGCAACAAGGGCAGCAGATCTCATTGCCCAGCCCTTGCGGACTCGAACAGCAGACTTACCTCTTTCCAGTTGACCACGTCCCACCATTTCTGGAGATATTCGCCCCTGCGGTTGCGGTAGGAGAGATAATAGGCGTGTTCCCACACGTCATTGCCGAGGATGGGCCGGCCCTTGACTTCGGCAAGGTCCATCAGCGGATTGTCCTGGTTTGGCGTGGTGGTGATCGCAAGCCTGCCATCGGCCCTGACGATAAGCCACACCCAGCCGGAGCCGAACTGGCGCAACCCGGCCTCTTCGAACTGGCGCCGCAAGGCAGGCAGGCTGCCGAAGTCCCGGGTGATGGCCGCAAGCAGCGCCGGGCTCGGCTGGCCGCCGGTGCCGGGCGGCGCCATCAGGCTCCAGAAGAAGCGATGGTTCCAGTGGCCCCCGCCGTTGTCGCGGATGGCTTTGGGAAGTGTGGACATGCGCGCCATCAGCGCCTCGAGCGAGAGCTTCGCCAGCGCCGGGTCGGCAGCGACCGCGCGGTTCAGATTGTCGACATAGGCCCGGTGGTGGGCACCCCAGTGGAGCCGCATGGTCTCAGCATCGATGACGGGGGCGAGCGCGTCGAAGCCATAGGGCAAGGGATCGAGCACATGCGGGCCCTTGGGCGCTTCCGCTGCAGGCGCTGCCACAGGCTGCGCCAAGGCCGGCCCGGCAGCCAGCAGCAGCGCTGCTGCGATCATGTTGCGCATCCGTCTCTCCTTTCTGCCCCGGGGCCCCTCTAGGGCGGCGCGCGGCCTGGGCCAACCCCTGTGGCTTGAGGGAGCGGCTGCGGCGCTTCAAGCGCGTCGCAAAGCGCGGTCAGGAATTCGCCTGCTGGCGCCCCATCGATTGCCCGGTGATCGACGGTGAGCGAAATCCCCATGCTGCCGTCGCGGCCAATGGTGCCAAGCCCGATGATCGCCGTCTGCGGCCGGTTGAGGATGGGCGTGAAGTGCCTGACCCGCGTCAACCCCAGGTTCGAGATCGAGATGGTCGCACCCGACATTTCCCGGACTGTCAGCTTGTTCCGCGGCGCCCGCGCAACGAGGCTCGCCCGCTCGGCGGCAATGGTCGGCAGGTCCTTCCCCGCACAGTCGAACACGCACGGCACCGCCAGCGCCCCCGGGAGCGCGATCGCCACACCGACATGAATTTCGGCCTGCGGCACCACTTCGCCCTCGACTTCCAGGGCATTGAACAGCGGAAATCGCGGAAGGATGCGGGCGAGCGCGTGGATGACGAGATCCTCGTAACCCACCTTCACACCCGCCGCCTTCCACGCCGCGCGCGCCGAAGTCATGGCGGAGGCATCGGCATCGGCGAAGAAGCTGAGCTGGGCGGTTGTTGCCAGCGACTCCGCCATGCGCCTCGCAATGACCCCGCGCACGCCCGTGAATCGCAGGGCAGCCGGCTTTGCCAGCGAGGGATCCTCTGTCACGTTGGTCGCGCTTGGGCCCTGGTTGCTGCAAAGCCGCGGCCTGCCGCACCGCCCAGGCACACGTCCAGCCCAGCGGCGCAAACGCAACCGGGGCCCGCCGCCGTTGCGTTACTCAATGACTGCAACCTCGTCGCCCTTGTTCACCACCACTTCCGGCTCCACCCGGATGCGAAGCGTGCCAGATGCTGGCGCCACCAGTTCAAGGGTCACCTTCTCGACCAGCACTTCGGCAATGAGGTCGCCCTCCTTCACCTGCGCCCCGTCCTTGTAGAGCCAGACCACGATCGAGCCGGTCTTGTCGTCCTCGTCCCAGAGGTCGTTGGGAATGATGACGGGCGTCGTCATGCCATGAGCTTTCGTGCTGCGTCGGCGATCCGCCCGGCAAGCGGCAAGATGGCCTGCTCAAGCGGGCGGGCAAAGGGGATGGGGATGTCGGGTGTGGTCACCCGGACTGGGGGTTTCTTGAACAGGGTCGGGTCCCGCTCGGTGACGGTTGCAATCACTTCCCCAGAGACCCCGTAGGACATGTAATCCTCATCCGTCACAATAAGCCGGCCGGTCTTGCCGACACTCGCCACGATTCCGTCACGGTCGAGCGGGACAAGCGATCGCAGATCAACGACCTCGGCCGAAATCCCCTCTTTTTCAAGCTCGTCCGCGGCCTTCAGGCTCTCGTGCACGCTCATGCCAAGCCCGGTGATGGTGACATCCCTTCCCTCGCGATAGACTCGCACCTTGCCGAAGGGGACGGTGTAGGGCGCCTCCGGCACTTCCGCGAGCGTCGTCTTGATGGGCGTTCCCATCCACCCCACCCCGGCGGTGCCCTTGTGGGTCAGGAAGATGACGAAATTCTCGTCACGAAGCGCCGTGTGCAGCATCCCCTTCGCGTCATAGGCGTTGGAGGGATAGACCACCTTCGCGCCCGGAATATGGGCAACAGTTGCATGCAGGCACTGCGAATGCTGGGCCGCATTGTTGTAGCCCCCGCCGGTGCCAATGAGAAGCGTCATCGGCACCTTGACTGCGCCGCCAGACATATAGTGGGTTTTTGATGCCGTATTCAGAAGCACATTGTAGCACACGCCGATGAAGTCGATGTAGGCAAGATCGACCACGGGGTGCATGCCCGCCATCGCCGCGCCTGCCGCCATGCCGATGAAGCCGGTCTCGGAAATGGGTGTCGAAATCACCCGCTCGGGGCCATATTTGGCGCCAAACCCGTCCATGGTCCCGAAGATCCCGCCAAACTTGAAGACATCCTCGCCAAGACAGAAGATCTCCGGCCGGCGCTCCATTTCCCAGTCCAGCGCCTCGCGGCCGGCACGGCTCATGGTAAGGATACGGCTCATGCGGCTTCTCCCGTCCGGTGGTCACCACTTGTGCTGGCAAACACATGGTCAAACGCTTCGGCCGGCTCGGGATAGGGCGCGGCCTTGGCGAATTCTATGGCTTTTGCCATCCGCGCCTTCGCCTCCGCTTCGATGGCATCGGCTGCGTCTGCCGTCAGCACGCCCTCGCGGATGAGCTTCTCGCGGTAGAGCGGAATGGGGTCCACCTGCTTCATCTGCTCCGGGATATAGGCCTGCTGGTCGCCCATGAAGTGACCGGCCAGGCGCGCGGTCTTCACCTCGAGGATGGTGCCGCCCTCGCCAGCCCGGGCCCGGGCCACTGCGCGCACGGCCGCCTCATAGATGTCGTCCGGGTCGTTGGTGCCGACCCACTCGCCCGCAAGCCCGTAGGCGCTCGCCCGGTCGGCATTGCGCTCAATGGCCGTTGATTCCGACTTGGCAGTCGAGACTCCCCATTCATTGTCCTGCACCACCGTAATCACAGGGAGCTTCCACAGCCCCACCATGTTGAGGACTTCATGGAAGGCGCCTTGGTTTGCTGCCCCCTCGCCAATGAAGGCAAGGGCCACGCCGGGCCGCTTCTGGAGGCGCCGGGCCAGTGCCATGCCGGCCGCAACCGCCATGCCTTCGGCAATGATGCCTGACGAGGCGAAGTTCACGGCTGGATCATAGATGTGCATGTGGCCGCCCTTGCCGTGCGAGAGGCCCGGCTTCTTGCCGAGAAGCTCGGCGGCCATGCGGTCGAGATCGACTCCGCGCGCGACGGCCACATGGTGCGGCCGGTGATCGGCCGTGATCATGTCCTCCGGGCCAAGGGCAGCGCAGATCCCCGCCCCCACCGGCTCGGCGCCGTTGGAGCAGTGGAGCTCGCCTGGAAGCGGCCCGGCCCCGAACTGGAAGATGGGGAGCTTTCCTTCCCAGTAGAGCGCGATCATCGCATCATCAAAGGCGCGCGAGAGCGCCATGGTGCGGAAGAAGCCTTGTCGAAGCTCGGCCGTCAGTCCCATTCGTTCCTCCTCCCGCTCTTGCCCGCGCGCCTCGCCCTAGCCCAAGGGCCAGCACCAACAGCCCTGTTGCTTGTGGCAGATAGGCCCCCGGCCTGCTCCCCCTGCCCTGTTGCGCTGCCGCATGCTAGGCTCGCGCCATGGGTGGAAGCTCGATCCCCGACCTCGTCATTCTCGGCGGGGGTGTCAATGGTGCGGCCATCGCCCGCGACGCTGCCGGGCGCGGGCTTGCTGTCACCCTTCTTGAGTCGGGCGACATCGGCGGGGCCACCTCGTCCGCCTCGACGAAGCTCGTCCACGGCGGCCTGCGCTATCTCGAGTTCGGCGCCCTAGGCCTTGTCCGCAAAGCGCTCATCGAGCGCGACCGGCTGCTCGCTGCTGCCCCCCACATCAGCTGGCCGCTCCCCTTCCTTTTGCCCCTTGTCCCCGGCGGCCGGCCGGGCTGGATGCTCGCTTGCGGCCTCCTCCTCTATGACCATCTCGCCCGCCGCCGTCAGGTGCCTGGCGCCTGCCGAGTCGATCTTCGGGCCGAAGTCGCTGGCGGTGCGCTGAAACCGGGGATCCGCCACGCCTTCCGCTTCTTCGACGGCTGGGTCGATGACGCCCGCCTCGTCGTCCTCCTTGCCCGCGACGCGCATGACCGCGGCGCTGACATCCGGGTCCGTGACGGCGCCGTGCGTGCCCGCTTCGCCGATGGTCTCTGGCAGGTGGAGACAGCCTCGGGCCAGCGGCTTGCCGCCCGCCACCTTGTGAACGCAACGGGCCCCTGGGCCGAGACGGTCGCGCGCGATCTCCTCGGCCTTGCCGATCCGCCCCGGCTCCGGCTGGTCCAGGGCGCCCATCTCGTCACCCGGCGGGTCAACCGCACCGAGGAGGCCTTCCTCCTCCAGCAGGAGGACGGCCGGATTGTCTTCCTCCTCCCCTATGCGCGGGACTGGTCGCTCGTCGGCACGACCGAAACGCCAGTCGCCCAGCCGGGAGACGCCGCGATCACGCCGGCGGAAGAAGCCTATCTGCTCGCCGCTGCCAACGCCGTCCTTGCCCGCCCTCTCACCCCGCAAGACATCCGCCACCGCTTCGCAGGCGTGCGTCCGCTGATTCTCGAGGAGGGGAAGAGCGATCGCGAAACCACGCGCGACTGGCGCTTCCACATCCATGAGCGTGTGCCCGCAACCACCGTCGTCGGCGGCAAGATTACGACCTTCCGCCGGCTCGCCGAAGATCTCGTCTCGCACCTGTTCCCAAAGACAAGGCCCTGGACTCGCACGGCCACACTCCCCGGCGGCGACGTCCCTGATCTCGGCGGCAAGACTGCGCGCGCCAACTTCCTGCTGTGGTTGCGGGCGCTGAAGGCCCGCTTTGCCGACCATGACCCGGCCCTCGTCGAACGGCTCGCCAGCCTCTATGGCACCGAGGCGGAAGCAATGCTCGCCGGAGGCTTGGGCGAACGGCGGCCTTCGGGCCTGTTCGAGGCCGAAGTCGCCCATCTTGTCGCGCGCGAATTCGCCCGCACGGAGGAAGACATGCTCTGGCGCCGGACGAAGCTCGCACTCACACTCGAGAAGCGACCGCTCCGCCCTCGCGTCCGCGCCTGAGGGGGGGCGCCCGCTGGACCTGCACGGTGTCGGGGAAGCTTCGCTTCGCGCCCGCCCGCTTCGGCGGGAGTCGTCGGTCAGGTCCGCCCTCCGCCGGTCGGCAAAGCCGCCGGCTGGCGGTTGCCGGAACCCGCCGGCCGGGCCTGCGGCGAGTCGAAGGCCAGCTTCGCCGCCTTCGGCCTACCTTTTCTTGCAGGTCCGCTTGACTTCGGCCGTTACCATGCTGTCGGTCCCTTCGGGAAAGTCGGCAAGCGTCGCCTCATCCCCCTTGGTCCACCAAACGAGGCCCTTGCCCGCCTCGAGCCCGATCTCGGCCACATAGCGCGCGCCGGATGCCGCTGGAGTCTGATTGAGGCGGATGTCATAGCCTTGGATGACCAGCGCCACATCGGCAACGCCGCCCGGCCCAGTGCCATAGATGGCAGTCACTGGCATCCCGCCCTCGCACTCATAGGCGACCGACTGCGAGACGGTCACGCTCGGGTCGACCGGAAGCGCATCAAGCGGCACCCGCCTTGCCTCGGCGCCGCGCGCCAGCGCTTGCGCTGCCTCCTCCTTCGTCACTTCCTTCGGGCCGCAGGCGGCAAGCGCCACGAGCAGAAGGGCAAGGAGACCCCTTGTCACGCGCCGAGCGCCTTCTCGATTGCTGCTGCCAGCTCGGGGCTGCCGGGTTCCACTGTCGAACCAAAGCCGGCGATAAGCCGGCCGTCACGGCCAACGAGGAACTTGTGGAAATTCCATTTCGGCTCGTTGTTGCGCGCAAGGGTCGCACGCGCCCACTGGTAGAAGGGCGCAGCGCGGCTGCCCTTCACATGCGCCTTCTCAGTCATCGGGAAGGTGATTCCAAAGCGGGTCTCGCAGAATTCCTTGATCTTCGCGTTGTCCTCATATTCCTGGCCCATGAAGTCGCCACTGGGGACACCGATCACCGTGAACCCCTTGGCCCGGTAGCGCTCATGGAGCTTCTGCAAGCCATCATATTGGGGGGTGAACCCGCACATGCTCGCCGTGTTGACAACCAGCATCACCTGCCCCCGGAACTGGGCCAGCGGCAGCGGCTTGCCGTCGATCCGGGTCATGGTGAAGTCGAAGGCGGTCCGCGCCTGGGTTGCACTTGGCTGCGGCGTTGCTGCCGTCTGGGCAATCGCCTCGCTTGCGCCATAGCGCCCCGTCGCTGTCACCGACATCGCAACGCCCGCAAGAAGCGCGGCGCCCCCCAGCACATAGGCCCACTTCCGCATCAGGCTCTCCTTCATCCGACCGCTGTTGGGCGCGCGCCATATCGCAACGCTCCGGCAGCGTAAACCAGATGCCGCCGGGCTTGTCGCCCTTCCCGCACGCGCCTAAGCCCGCTGGCATGAGGCACGACGCCGGCCAGGATCCGGAGGAGACGGCGCGCTGGCGCATGGCAACGCGGGCCGTGCGCGGCGGGACTGCGCGCTCGCCGCATGGCGAGACCAGCGAAGCGCTGTTCCTCACCTCGGGCTTTGCCTATGAGAGTGCTGGCGAGGCTGCTGCCCGCTTCCGCGGCGATGTCGTCGGCATGACCTACAGCCGGCTCCAGAACCCCACAGTTGAGATGCTCGAGCACCGCCTCGCCCTTCTCGAAGGCGCCGAAGCCGCCCGGGCGACGGCAACCGGCATGGCGGCGATGACAGCAGCGCTTCTTGCCACCCTCTCGGCTGGCGACCATCTGGTTGCCGGGCGCGCCCTCTTCGGCTCCTGCCGGGTCCTCGTTGACACCATCCTGCCTCGTCTCGGGATTGCGACCACCACAGTCGATGCCCGCACGCCCGAAGCGGTCGAAGCTGCTTTCCGGCCAGAAACGCGCGCCGTCTTTCTTGAGACTCCCGCCAATCCCACGCTCGACATCGTCGACATCGAAGCCGTGGCTGCCATCGCCCATGCCCGCGGGGCGCTTCTTATTGTCGACAATGCCTTTGCAACGCCCCTTGTCCAGCGGCCGCTTGCACTCGGTGCTGACATCGTCGCCCATTCCGCCACCAAGCTCATGGACGGCCAGGGCCGCGTGCTCGCCGGCGCCATCCTTGGCAGCCGGGCGTTCATGACGGAAACCCTCCTCCCCTTTGTCCGCCACACGGGGCCCAACCTCTCGCCCTTCAACGCCTGGGTGGTGCTGAAGGCGCTTGAGACCTTGCCGCTGCGCCTTGCGCGGGCGGCCGAAAATGCCTTGACCCTCGCCCGCTTTCTCGAACCCCGCGTGCCAACCCTCTATCCCGGGCTTCCTAGCCATCCCCAGCATGCGCTCGCCATGCGGCAAATGGCAAATGGCGGCACCATCATCACGCTCCAGCTCGAAGGCGGCACCCAAGCGGCCCACGCCCTCCTCGATGCGCTTCGCCTCATCGACATCTCGAACAACTTGGGGGATTCGAAGACCCTCATGACCCATCCCGCCACCACCACCCACCACAGCGTCTCGCCGCAAGTCCGCGCTGAGATGGGCATCACGGAGGGCACGCTGCGGTTGTCCGTCGGCCTTGAGGATGTCGAAGACCTGATGGAAGATCTCGACCAGGCCCTGCGGAGCATCGGCGCATGAGCCTCATGGAACAGCTCTTCCCCTTCCACGCCACGACAGACGGCATCACCGTCCGGGTCCAGCCCCATTATGCGCCAGAACACAGCCAGCCCGCCGCCGGTGCCTTTATGTGGCGCTACCATGTCCGCATCGAGAACCACGGCAGCCAACCCGTCCGCCTCATTGACCGCCACTGGATCATCCGCGACGCACACGGCCGCCGCGAAGACGTCGAAGGCCCCGGCGTCGTCGGCGAGCAGCCGCTCATCCCGCCTGGCGGCGCGCATGACTATGTCTCGGCCTGTCCGCTTGGAACGCCTTCCGGCACCATGGAAGGAAGCTATGGCATGGAGTGGGCCGATGGCACCCGCTTCCGGGCCAAGATCCCGCTCTTCGCCCTCGTCTCCCCCGAGAGCCGGCGCACTGCCAACTAGGCCCGGCAGCTGTGATGCGCCGCTCGCTCCTGCCGTTGAATGCGCTCCGGGTGTTCGATGCAGCGGCGCGCACCCTTTCCTTCGCCAAGGCCGCAGACGAGCTCGCCGTCACCCCAGCCGCTGTCGGCCAGCAGATCCGCGCCCTTGAAGAAACGCTCGGCGTCATCCTGTTCCGCCGCTCGCCCAAGGGCCTTGAACTGACGCCCGAAGCCGAAGCTGCGCTTCCAGCACTCCGCGCTGGCTTCCTCGGCCTTGAGGAGTCGGTTGAAACCCTGCTCTCCGGCCAGGCGGCCACCCGGCTTGCCATTGCCGTTGCCCGCGGCGCTCTGCGCCACTGGCTTGCACCCCGGCTCGAGACCTGGCTTGCCGCAAACCCGACCGCCTCGGTGCGCATCCTGCCGCTCGACGCTCCTGTCGATTTCACCCAGGCCAATGTCGATCTCGCACTCTCCTTCGGCCCGCCGCCCGATGCCGAAGGCGTCTTCGGCCGCAAGCTTGCAGACGAAGCCGTGGTCCCCGTCGCGCGCCCCGGCGCACCCGACCGGCCAGTTTTGTGGCGCGCAATCGAGCAGGCCCATGCTGCCCCCGGCGCCATCCTGGTGAGCGATGCCGGCGCTGCGCTTGAATGGGCGCTCGCTGGCCTTGGTGTCGCCCGGGTGCCGCAGACGCTTGCCACGGCCATGCTGGCCTCCGGCGATCTCGAGATTCGTGGGCCTGCGGAACCCATCGCCGAGGCCTACTGGCTGTGCGCACCTGCCCCACAGTGGAAGAGCCCGAAGGTCCGCGCCCTTGTCAGCGCCCTGCTTGCCGCCTGACCTGCCAGAAGGGCGCGCAGGCCCGCCCGCATCCCCGCGCCCGGAAGCGGCCGGCCAGGATGGCGCCGGCAGCGCCCCGAGCCCCGGCCGGGACGCACTGCGCCCTCCTAGATGCGTTCGATGATGAGGGCAGGCGCCATTCCTCCAGCTGCGCACATGGTGACAAGCCCGCGCCTCAAGTCCTGCCGTTCGAGCTCGTCCAGGAGGGTGCCGATGAGGATTGCCCCCGTCGCGCCGATGGGGTGGCCAAGCGCGATCGCCCCGCCGTTCACATTCACCTTGTCACGGTCGAGGCGCAAGTCGCGGATGAACTTCTCGGCAACAACTGCAAAGGCTTCGTTCACTTCGAAAAGGTCGATGTCCTCCAGGCGAAGCCCGGCCTTCGCCAATACTTTCCTGGCCGCCGGCACGGGCGCGTTCAGCATGAGCGTGGGGCAATCGCCCATGTTGGCCATCGCAACCACGCGCGCACGGGGTTTGAGGCCATGTTTTTCGGCATAGGCCTTCGATGTCACTAGCACCGCCGCCGCGCCATCGACCACGCCTGAGGAATTGCCGGCATGGTGCACATGCTGGATGTCAAGGTTCGGGTATTTCTGGCGGATAAGGCCAGCAAAGGTCGTGCCCTCGGAGTCGAGCGGCAGGTTCGCGATCTTCGCAAACGCCGGCTCAAGGCTCGCCAGCGCTTCCGCCGTGGTCTCTGGCCGCGGATATTCCTCCCTGTCGAGTGCGACCGAGCCATCCTCATTGAAGACCGGCACCAGTGATTTTTCGAAGCGCCCTTCGGCAATGGCCTTGGCCGCGCGCTTCTGGCTTTCAAGCCCCAGCGCATCGAGATCCGCGCGGCTGATGCCCTCGATGCTGGCAATGGCATCGCCACACACGCCCTGGTGTGACTGCGGGTGGATCTCCTGCAGCCGGCGGTTGCCCGCGCCCATCAGCATCGGAGGCAAGCCGGCAGCGCGCTCTTCTTGCGCCATGGTCGCAGTCAGGCTCATCATCTCGGTCCCGCCTGCCACGATGCAGTCCTCAAGCCCCGACATCACCATGCCGGCTGCGAGGTTGACGGACGTAATCCCGCCGCCGCAGAAGCGGTCGAGCGTCATGCCGGAAGAGCGAACGTCATAGCCAGCATCGAGCGCTGCCATCCGCCCCAGGTCGCCGCCCTGCTTTCCCTTCTGGGTGGAGGTGGACCAGATGACATCGTCAACCGTTGCCGTATCAAGGCCGTTGCGCTCCGCAATCGCTTTCAGAACCGTTGCTGCCAGGTGCTGGGGGTGGAGATGCGCGAGCGCGCCCTTCCCCGCCTTGCCAATGCCCCGCGGCGTCCTGACCGCATCGATAATGAGCGCCTCCATGCTTCGTCTCCCGTCTCGGTCTTGCCTGCCCCATGCGCCTGCCACCCGCCGTTTCCACCTGCCGGATTGGCGAGCCCTTGACCCCCTGCCAACACCAGCGCAACCCAACGCCCATGGATCCGCTCTTCGACTTCACGGGGCTGCGGGCGCTTGTGACTGGCGGCAGCCGCGGCCTTGGCCGACAAATGGCCCTCGCCCTTGCCGCCCGCGGCGCCGATGTCGTCATCGCCAGCCGCAAGCTTGCCGCCTGCGAGGCAGTGGCCACCGAGATTGCGGCGCTTGGCCGCCGCGCCGTCCCCATCGCCGCCAATGTCAGCCTCTTTGACCAGTGTGATGCGCTGGCACAAGCTGCATGGGCTGCGCTCGGCGGCATCGACCTTCTCGTCAACAACGCTGGCTCTGGCCCCCGCATGCCTTCACCCGAAGTGAGCGAGGCCCTGTTCGACAAGGTGATCGCACTGAACGCCCGGGGCCCGTTTCGCCTCGCAAGCCTCCTTGGCGAGCGGATGCGGGAGAAGGGCGGTGCCATCCTCAATATCTCGTCCATTGCCGCACGCATCCCCATGCC
This sequence comes from Thermaurantiacus sp., assembly GCF_053487655.1. NCBI lineage: Bacteria > Pseudomonadati > Pseudomonadota > Alphaproteobacteria > Sphingomonadales > Sphingosinicellaceae > Thermaurantiacus > Thermaurantiacus sp. The sequence goes on from NZ_JBRCLD010000082.1 coordinate 16,148, forward strand.
GGAAGTCGTGCCCTATGCCATGGCCAAGGCCGCACTCGAGGCCATGACGGCAGCCCTTGCCCACGAGTTTGCCCCCACAGTCCGCGTGAATGCGATTGCCGCCGGCCCTTTCCTCACCGACATTGCCAACGCCTGGCCCGAGGAGGCCCGCTCCACTGCCCCCAATGCGCTCCGCCGCCCCGGCCGTCCGGAGGAGATTGTCACTGCTGCCCTTGCCCTTCTTGCGCCTGCTTCGAGCTTCATCACCGGCGCCGTGCTGCGGGTCGACGGAGGCCATTGATGCCACGCGTCTGGCACGAAGGCGGAATGGATGAGGAAAGCTTCGCAGCCTTCGCTGACCAGCTCAGCCGCTATGTCCGCGAGCGACTCATCCCTGCCGAGCCCGAAGTGCTTGCCGCCGACCGCGTGCCCGAGGCGATCCTCGAGGAGATGCGCAGCCTCGGCCTCTTCGCCATCACCGTGCCCCAGGCCTTTGGCGGCGCTGGCATGAACGTCTCCCAATATATTGAGACCATCCGCCTCCTCTCGCACGCTGCACCCGCCTTCCGCTCGGCCATCTCCATTTCGGTCGGCATGGTCTGCTCGGCTGTGAAAAACGCCGGCACCGAGGCGCAGAAATCGCACTGGCTGCCCCGCATCGCCGCCGGCATGATCACGTCCTTTGCCCTCACCGAACCTGGCTCGGGATCGGACTCCGCCGGCCTGCAGACAAGGGCCTTGCGCACTTCTCACGGCTGGCGGCTTTCTGGCACCAAGCGCTACATCACCAATGCGCCAATGGCCGAACTCGCCCTCGTCATGGCCCGCACCCACCCCGAGCGCCTCCCCGGCAATGCCCATGTCTCCGCCTTCCTGGTGCCGATGGACCGGCCCGGCATCACCGTCGGCCAGCCCGATCGCAAGATGGGCCAGGGCGGCAGCCAGATCGCCGACATCATCTTGGACGACGTCCTTGTCGGCGAAGAGGCGCTCCTCGGCGGCCAGGAGGGCATCGGCTTCCGCGCTGCCATGCAGAGCCTCGACAATGGCCGGCTTTCCGTCGCAGCTGCTGCGACTGGCTATGCCCGGCGGATCCTTTCAACGGCCACGCGCTATGCCACCGAACGCGAGGCTTTCGGCGAAAAAATTGCGAACTTCCAGCTGATCCAGGCGATGCTCGCCGACAGCGAGACCGAAATCTATGCTGCCGAATGCATGCTGGCCGATGCCTGCCGGCTTGCCGACAGCGGCAAGCGCATCACCATCGAGGCAGCAGCCACCAAAATCTTCGCATCCGAAATGTGCGGCCGGGTGGCCGACCGCTGTGTCCAGATCCATGGCGGCGCTGGCTACTTGGCCGAATATGCAGCGGAGCGCTTCTTCCGCGATGCCCGCCTCTATCGCATCTACGAGGGCACGACGCAAATCCTGCAGCTCGTCATTGCGCGCGCCATGCTGAAAGCGCTTGCCACCGAAGCCTAGGCCGCAGCCGCGACTGAATGTGCGCGCATGCTTGGGATTCGCTGGTCGAGGATGGCCTCCGCCTCGGCGATGATCCGGTCGATGAGCTCGGCGCAAGTGGGGATGTCGTGGATGAGGCCCTGGGCCATCCCAGCCCAGAAAACGCCCTTGGAGAGGTCCCCGGTCTTCAGAAGCTCGGCGCCCGCCTTGCCTGAGACCAGCTCAGCGACATCGCTGAACTGCGCGCCCGGCTGCGCGAGGCGCCGGGCCACTTCGTCCGAGACTTCGGATTTGCCAACGCGCGCTGTATTCTTGAAGTTGCGAAAGATGAGGTGCGTGCCGCGCTCGTCGTTCTCGATATACTTCTGTTTCACATTGGGGTGAATGGGCGCCTCGACAGTTGCACAGAAGCGGGTTCCCATGTTGATGCCCTCAGCGCCGAGCGCGAGGGCGGCCACCAGGCCGCGGCCATCCGCGAACCCGCCGGAAGCAAGCAGCGGAATCTTCACCTTGTCGGCTGCCGCCGGAATGAGGATGAGGCCGGGGATATCATCCTCGCCGGGGTGGCCAGCGCATTCGAACCCATCGATTGAAATCACATCGACACCCTTGCGCTCGGCCGAGAGCGCGTGGCGGACAGCCGTGCACTTGTGGAGGATGAGCGTGTCATGCCGGCGCAGCACTTCCCAGACTTCGGCAACCGCCTGGGTGCCCGCCGTCTCGAAGATCCGGACTCCCTCGGCAAGCGCCGCCTTGGCATAGGCGACATAGTCGGGGCGCATCATCGTCGGAAAGACGGTGATGTTCACGCCAAACGGTTTCGTCGTCAGCGCCCGGCAGCGCTGGATCTCCTCGCGCAGCGCCTCAGGGCTCGGCTGGGTCAGCGCCGTCAGGATGCCAAGCCCGCCTGCGTTCGAGACGGCCGACGCAAGCTCCGCCACGCCGACCGACTGCATGCCCCCCTGCACAATGGGATGGGCAATGCCAAGAAGCGTGGTGATGCGGGTTGCAAACGGCATCAGAAGGCTCCTTCCCGGAAGACGGCGCCTGCCCTGCGCTTGCGGGAAGCAGCCGTCAACCTCGGCCTAGAAGCCCGGGCTGAACCACTGGTCAAAATTTGCAAGGGTTGCATGGTAGCCGTTGACACGCGCAAGCGCTGCACTGTCGGAAAGGCTGGTCGCACCCGCGGTTGCAGGCGGTGTGGCACCTGCGCCTTGGGCTGCAGCAATCGAGCCGGGACGCACCCGGAACTCCGACAGCGCTGGCAACAGAGCCGTCGGCCGGGCGCCGAAAATCTCGGCATGCGGCACGCCTGTTCCGGTCTGCTTGTCCCAGAGCTTGATGTTGGCCGATTGCGTCACCCCAGGTGCTGGCAGGTTGAAAATGGTCGAGATGTTGCGCTCCACGCGGATGCCATAGGCGTCCCACAGCCGCAGCTGCGGCTGGAAGCCGCTTCCCGTCCGGCCAGTCGGATCATTGACGATGGCGTTGATGTCGGCATGCGGCGAGGCAAGGATCGTGTTCTTCCAGATAAGGACATTCTTCCCGAACCCGCAGGTGATGCCATGGGAGGAAGAGCCGTAGTAGATATTGTCGCGCACCTCCAGGTGCTCGTGGAACATCGTTCCCTTGAGCTCCGGCGGAAGATAGCCTTCGGTCAAAAACACGCCCTGCACTGGCCGCTTGTCCCCCAATGGCATGAAGTTCTCGGCAACCACCACATCCCGCATCCCCTCGGTTTCGCCACTCATCCAGAACTGGATGGCATCCGGATGCTCGCCTGCCGCATAGTTGGGCAGGAAATGCTGGAACCGGCAGCGGCGGAGGAGGAGCCGCTCGCTTGCACAGGCATTGATCCCCTCCCGCACATACTGGAAGGTCGACTCGGCAATGATGACACCTGCTGCGCGCTGGACATAAAGGCCAAGCCGCAGGTCCTGGAACCGGCAGCTTGCCACACTGATCCGGCTCGCCGAGCGAATCCAAAGCCCCGTGTTCGCATCATCCCAGGGGTTGTTGTTGGGGCTGCCACTGACAAGAAGGCCAGCAAGCCGGATGTCGCTTGCCCCAGAGAGGTTGACGACCGGGCTTGCAGAGCCGACGACATTGAGATTGACGAGGGTGAGCCCCTGCGCATTGGTGAGATTGAGCGCTGTGAACTGGGGCCTTGTCGAAGTCGCCGGGCGGATGATGATCCCGTTGCCGGACTTGACGATTCCCGAAAGATTGGCGGCCCCATAATGGCCGGGAGCAAGGAGGATGACATCCCCCGGGGCCGCAGCACGGGCCGCAGCCAAAAGTTCCGCCGCAGTCGAAACCGTCACCATGTTGCCCGCAGGCGTTCCGCCACCACGCGCGGCTTGAGGCGCAACCGCAAGCGCAAGGCCAAAACCCACAAGCGACCGGCGCGACAGCGACACGGCGGAACAACCGTCCGCAAACCGGACGCAAGAGAAGGGAAAAGACATGCTGGACTCCTTTCCGGCAGGGCCGGGCGACCCATTCTGGCGTTCGAAAAGGAAGGGGACGCGCAGCGGAAGGCTCCAGAACACACGCATTCCAGAGCCAGTCCCCGCCAGCTGGCGCTCACCTCCCACCAACCCTGCGCTGCTTGTCCTGCAGTCGTCCGAGCGGCCAGGACCAATTCGACCAAGCCCCGCGGAGGGTCAACACCGCTCCATCCCGTTACCAGAACGGTTCGTCTGACAGGCGCTTAACCATATTTCAGGTTGGTTTCAGAGGGCCGGTTCCCCCCCGGGCCGAACCCGGCTAGGGCAGGGGCAATGGCACGGCCCCCGCACTTGACGCTCATCGATGGCTCGGGCTTCATCTTTCGCGCCTACCACCGCTTGCCGCCGCTGACCGACCCCCATGGCACGCCCGTCGGCGCCGTCTTCGGTTTCACCGCCATGCTCTGGCAGCTCATCGAGGAAGCGCGCCGCAGCCCGGAGGAGGATTATCTCGCTGTCGTCCTTGATGCTGCCAAGCGCAGTTTCCGCAACGACCTCTATCCCCTCTACAAGGCCAACCGGCCCGATCCGCCCGAAGATCTCGTCCCCCAGTTCCCGCTCGTCCGCGCAGCCGTTGCAGCGCTTGGGGTCCCTTGCATCGAGCGTCCCGACTATGAGGCCGACGACCTCATTGCATCCTACGCTGAGGCGGCGCTCGCGCGCGGCTGGCGTGTCACCATCATCTCCTCCGACAAGGACTTGATGCAGCTGGTCCGCCCCGGCCTCACGCTCCGCGACACCATGCACAACCGATGTTTCGATGCAGCCGCAGTCGAAGAGAAATGGGGTGTTTCGCCAGCCCGGCTTGCTGATGTCCTCGCGCTCATGGGGGACAGTGTCGACAATATTCCCGGCGTGCCCTCGGTCGGCCCCAAGACCGCCGCCGAGCTCGTCCAGCAGTTCGGCGATGTCGAGAGCCTGCTCGCCCGGCTGGACGAGGTGAAGCGGCCGAAGCTGCGCGAGGCGCTCCAAACCCATGCCGAGGCCGCCCGCCTCTCCCGCCAGCTCGTCGCGCTGCGTTGCGACCTGCCGCTGGACCCCGGGCTCGAAGCCCTCAAACTCCCCGACCGCCTCGACGAGGCCCGCGCCGCGAGCTTCTTCACGGCCCATGGCTTCCGTTCGCTGACCGCCCGCCTGTCTGCCGACGGCCAGGCCGCGGCCCGCGAAGCCGCGCGCGCCACCGAGGCGGAGGCCCGGCCCGGCCAGCCGGCCTTCGACACCTCCGCCTACGAAACCGTGACCACGCGGGCACAGCTCGAAGCCTGGATCGCCGAGGCGCGCGCTGCCGGCGTCGTTGCCTTCGATACCGAGACAACGAGCCTTGATGCGGTTGCCGCCGAGCTCGTCGGCTTCAGCCTTGCAACGGCACCCGGGCGGGCCTGCTATGTGCCGCTTGGCCACCGCTCTGGCGAAGGCCTCTATGCCGAGCGCCCAGTCCAGCTCGACAAGCCGGAAGCACTTGCCCTTCTCAAGCCGCTCCTTGAAGATCCCGCCGTCCTCAAGGTCGGCCACAATCTCAAGTACGACATGGTGGTGATGGCCGCCCACGGCATCGCGATTTCGCCATTCGATGACAGCATGCTCCTCTCCTACGCGCTCGCGGGCGGGCTCCACGGCCATGGCATGGACGAGCTTTCAGAGCGCCATTTCGGCCACCTCCCGCTTGGCTTCCGCGAAGTCGCTGGCAAGGGCAGCTTCGCCGACGTTCCCCTCGATCGCGCCACGGCCTATGCTGCCGAAGATGCCGATGTCACGCTGCGGCTGTGGCAGAGGCTCAAACCCCGGCTCTGGCGGGAGCGGGTCACGCGCGCCTATGAATGGTGCGACCGGCCGCTCGTTCCTGTGGTGGCGGCCATGGAGCGCGCTGGCATCCTTGTCGATGCAGCTGAGCTCAAGCAATTGTCCGCCGAATTCGCACGTGAAATGGAGCGACTCGAAGGCGAAGTCCATGCCCTTGCTGGCGAGCCCTTCACGCTCGGCAGCCCCAAGCAGATCGGCGCGATCCTGTTCGAAAAGCTCGGCCTGCCCGGTGGCCGGAAGGGGAAGTCCGGCCAGTGGTCGACCGATGTCACCGAACTCGAGCGCCTTGCCCATGGCGAGGGCGCTGAGATCGCCCGCAAGATCCTCGACTGGCGCGAAGTCCAGAAGCTGCGCTCGACCTACACCGAAGCGCTCCAGGCCTGCATCAACGCGAAGACTGGCCGAGTCCACACCAGCTTCTCGCTTGCTGGCACCTCGACTGGGCGCCTGGCCTCAACCGACCCCAATTTGCAGAACATCCCGGTCCGCACCGAAGCTGGCCGGCGCATCCGCAAGGCCTTCATCGCTCCACCCGGCCATGTGCTGCTTTCTGCCGACTATAACCAGATCGAGCTGCGTCTCATGGCCCATGTTGCAAACGTGCCCGAATTGAAGGCCGCCTACAGCGAAGGTGCGGACATCCATGCGCTGACCGCCCGCCAGGTCTTCGGCATCCCGGAGGGCGAGCCTGTCCCGCGCGAGGCGCGCGCACGTGCGAAGACCATCAACTTCTCGATCATCTACGGCGTCTCCGCGTTCGGCCTTGCCCAGCGCATGGGCATCCCGCGCGAGGAAGCGCAGGCGTTCATTGACCGCTATTTCGCACGCTTCCCCGGTATCCAGCGCTACATGGCCGAAACCCGGGAGCAGGCGCGCGCCGACGGCTTTGTGACGACCCTGTTCGGCCGCCGCATCCATCTGCCGGCCATCCGCGCAAAAAACCAGGCCGAGCGCGGCAATGCCGAGCGCGCCGCCATCAACGCCCCCATCCAGGGCACTGCGGCCGACATCATCAAGCGCGCCATGATCCGCGTTGGGCCAGCGCTTGCGTCCGCCGGCCTTGCTGGCACCCGCATGCTCCTCCAGGTCCATGACGAGCTCCTGTTCGAAAGCCCGGAAGCCGAGGCGGATCGGGCAGTTGACATCATTGTCGCCGTCATGGAGCAAGCACACCGGCCCGCGCTTGACCTTGATGTGCCCCTGGGCGTTGAAGTCGGCCGGGGCCAGACTTGGGGAGACGCGCATTGACTTCATTTCGGATCGCCCTTGGCGCCGCTGCGCTCCTGGCCGCCTGCGCGAAGGAGGCGCCGCCTCCTGCCACCATTGCTCAGCCACCAAGCGAGGTTGTCGTCATGCCTTCCCTTCCCGCCTATATCTGCCCCAACGGTCGGCTCGTTGAAGTGCGCGAAAACCCCGCGGCCGGCACCCTCGAGGTCGAGAATGGCGCGCTCGAGACCACCGCCTTCAAGGCGGCGGGTACCGCTGGCACCTATGTCGCTGGCGAGCTCACCCTGACCGTCACCCCCGAGCAGCTGACCATCCGGGGCGGCAGTTCTGCCACGATGATGTGTCCCCGCCGGCCGCAAGCGCCCACGCCTGGCATCCTCTGGGGGTCGATCGACAAGCGCGATCGCCTGGCGCTTCCCCCGGGCAGCCGCGCCCGCGTGCTCCTTGCCGACGTCTCCCGGATGGACGCTGCAGCCGAAGAGATCGCCTCTTCAACGATCACCACGGCTGGCAACCAGGTGCCGCTCCACTTCCTCCTGCGCTTTGATCCAGCGCGCATCACCCCCGGCCGCATCTACGCTGTCTCGGCCCGCCTCGAATTCCCCGATGGGAGCTTGGGCTACATCACTGACACGCGGAACCGCGTGCTTGCCGAAGGCCCGGCGGCCCCTGCGCTTGAACTGCAGCTGGTACCAGCGAGGCGGTGAGCAGGCTCCACGGCTGGCTTGTCATTGACAAGCCCGTCGGCGCAACCAGCGCCAACATCATTGGCAAGCTCAAGCATGCCCTTCGTGCCGGCGGCCACGGCAAGACCAAGTTGGGCCATGGCGGCACGCTCGACCCGCTCGCCACGGGCGTGCTTCCGGTTGCCATCGGCGAGGCCACCAAGCTCGCCGGCCATCTCTTGCACAGCTCGAAGTCCTACCGCTTCACCATCCGCTTCGGCACGGCAACCGCCACTGACGATGCCGAAGGCCCTGTGGTCGCAACACGCCCGTTGCGCCCGCAGGCTTCCGCCATTGCTGCCATCCTGCCGCAGTTTACAGGCAGCATTCGCCAGCGCCCGCCTGCCTTCTCCGCCATCCGGGTGGAGGGCCGGCGCGCCTACGCCCGCGCCCGCGCTGGTGAGGCGGTGGTCTTGCCCGAGCGCGACATCGTCATTGAACGCCTCGCCCTCGTTGCAGCCGATGGCGAAAGTGCAACCCTTGAGGTCCGCTGCTCCAAGGGGACCTATGTGCGCAGCCTCGCGCGCGACATCGCAGCAGCACTTGGCACCGTCGGCCATGTTTCGATGCTGCGGCGCACCGCTGCTGGCCCTTTCCGTGAGGAGCAGGCCCTCCCACTGGACAAGGCGCTCCGACTCGTGCAGGAGGCACATGTTGAACAGGCCCTGTTGCCGCTTGCCGCTGGACTGGACGGCATCCCGGTCCTTGCGGTCACTCCCGCAGACGCAGCCCATTTGCAAGCTGGGCGGCGCATTGCGGGCCCCGAAGCGAAACCCGGCCTCCATCTTGCGACGCTCGGGTCTGTTCCGGTCGCACTGGTCGAGGTTTCGCAAGGCGACATCCGTGTCGTCCGGGGACTGAACTTGGAGGAGAGACACGATGTCGATCACCGCCGAGCGCAAGCAAGCGCTCATCGCAGACAACGCCCGGGGCAGCAATGATACGGGCAGCCCGGAAGTCCAGGTCGCCATCCTGACCGAGCGGATCAACAACTTGACCGAGCATTTCAAGGTCCACGCCAAAGACAACCACTCCCGGCGCGGCCTCTTGATGCTCGTCAACAAGCGCCGGTCATTGCTCGATTATCTGAAGCGGACCGACACCGAGCGCTACCAGGCGCTCATCGCCAAGCTGGGCTTGCGCAAATAGCCCGGCTGCGGCCTCCCCTCGCGGGAGGCCGTTTTCGCATGCCGGGTCCACCGCGAGCGGCATCCGGCTGCATGTCATTGAAAGGCTCTCGGCAATCCGGTCGGGGGCGGAAGAGAGAGCAGATGTTCAACACTGTCCGGAAATCGATCGAATGGGGCGGGCGCACGCTCACCCTCGAGACTGGCCGCATCGCCCGCCAGGCCGATGGCGCAGTCCTGGCAACCTATGGGGAGACCGTCGTGCTGTGCGCGGTGACCGCCGCACGCACAGTCAAGGAAGGCCAGGACTTCTTCCCACTCACAGTCCACTACCAGGAGAAATTCTCCGCCGCCGGCCGGATCCCGGGTGGCTTTTTCAAGCGCGAGCGCGGCGCAACCGAACATGAGACGCTCACCTCCCGCCTCATCGATCGCCCGATCCGCCCCCTCTTTCCGGAGGGCTTCACCAACGAAGTGAATGTCATCGCCCAGGTCCTCTCCTATGATGGCGAAAACGAGGCCGATATCGTCGCAATGATCGCGGCCTCGGCTGCGCTCACGCTTTCAGGCGTGCCCTTCATGGGCCCGATCGGGGCTGCCAGGGTCGGCTTCCGCGACGGCCAGTATCAGCTGAATCCCTCCAAGGCGGAACTCGCCGAAGGCCGTCTCGACCTTGTCGTCGCTGGCACGGCGCCTGCCGTCATGATGGTTGAGTCCGAAGCGAAGGAGCTGTCCGAGGAGGAAATGCTCGGCGCCGTCATGTTTGCCCATCGCGCCATCCAGCCCGTCATCGGCCTCATCATCGCGCTTGCCGAGCAGGCCGCACGCGACCCTTGGGAGCTGCCGGCCGACGACAGCGCCGCTACCATCCTGGCAGCGCTCCGGGATGCAGTCGGAGCCGACATCGCTGCCGCCTATCGCCTCACGGGCAAGCAGGACCGCCACACCGCACTTGAGAAGGCGCGCGAGAAGGCGCGCAGCCTCTTCGCCGATACCGAGCCGGCCAGGCAGATGAAGGCCATGAAGCTTGTAAAAAGCCTCGAGGCCGAGATTGTGCGCACTGCCATCCTCAGGGAAGGCCGCCGCATCGACGGTCGCGACACGAGGACCGTCCGCCCGATCGACTGCATCGTCGGCTTCCTGCCGCGGGCCCATGGCTCGGCCCTTTTCACCCGCGGCGAAACCCAGGCCATTGTCACCACCACCCTCGGGACCGCGGACTCGGAACAAATGATCGATGGCCTCGATGGCCTGCGCTACGAGCGCTTCATGCTCCACTATAATTTCCCGCCCTATTCGGTGGGCGAGGTGGGGCGGTTCGGCCCTCCAGGCCGGCGCGAGATCGGCCATGGCAAGCTTGCCTGGCGGGCAATCCACCCGCTGCTGCCTTCGAAAGAGGAATTCCCCTATACCATCCGGGTCGTCTCCGACATTACCGAGAGCAATGGCTCCTCCTCCATGGCCACCGTGTGCGGCGCCTCCCTTGCCCTCATGGATGCAGGCGTGCCCCTGCCCCGTCCGGTTGCCGGAATCGCCATGGGCCTCATCCTCGAGGGGGGCGAGTTTGCCGTCATTTCCGACATCCTCGGCGATGAGGATCATCTGGGGGACATGGACTTCAAGGTGGCTGGCACCAGCGCGGGCGTGACTTCGCTCCAGATGGACATCAAGATCGCCGGCATCACCGAGGAGATCATGGCGCAAGCGCTCGCCCAGGCGAAGGAAGGCCGCGCCCACATCCTTGCCGAGATGGCAAAGGTCATCACTGGCGCCCGCACCGAAATGTCGGCCCACGCTCCGCGTATCGAAACGCTCACCATCCCCAAAGACAAGATTCGCGAAGTCATCGGCACTGGCGGCAAGGTCATCCGTGAAATTGTCGCAACCACGGGCGCCAAGGTCGACATCGAGGACGACGGCACCGTCCGCATTGCAAGTCCCGACCTTGAGAAAATCAGGGCTGCAAAGGACTGGATCCTCGGCATCACCGCCGAGCCGGAAGTAGGCAAGATCTATACTGGCAAGGTGGTCGGCATGCCCGATTTCGGCGCCTTCGTGAACTTCCTCGGCACTCGTGACGGGCTTGTCCACATCTCGGAAATCCGCAACGAGCGCGTGGCCAAAGTCTCCGACGTGCTTTCCGAAGGCCAGGTCGTGAAGGTCAAGGTCATCGGCATCGACGAGCGCGGCAAGGTCAAGCTCTCAATGCGGGTCGTCGACCAGGAGACTGGCGAGGAGCTCCCCGACACGCGCTCACCGCGCGAACCCCAGGGCGAGCGGCGCGAGCGCAACAGCCGGGACCGCAACACAAGCAAGGGCCAGCGCCGCGAGGAGCTGGGCAGCAGCCGCAGCCTCCGCCGTGACCGCGGGCCACGCGCCGGGCGGGCAGGCGAGGACGATGGCAGCAAGGCACCGCTCCCTGCCTTCCTGGTCGGCGACGAGTAGGACTTGGGGTGACACTCCGGCCCGCACACCCCTTGTCATCCCCTTGTCGGCGAGGGTTCGGCCGGCCTCCCGTCGCCTTTCCCCCTGGCCCGGCGCCGGTTCCGGTCACAGGCACGCAGGGCAAGCCCGCCAGGGGCCGAGTCGCGGCCGAGCCCCCGCCTTCAGATGAGACCGCGCGGCCCCCAGGGGTCAGGGAGCGGTGGCGCCATCCCGTCCGGATCGGCCGCAAGCGTTAAGAAGGCGTCATGCTGGGACAGGAACACCCGGCCTGAGAGGTCGTCGAGGAAGTGCGACTTCTGCAGCCGGTCCATCACTGGCCCCTTCACTTCGGAAAGATGCAGCCGGATGCCGGCGTCGGCCAACCGGTGGTTGATCGCCTCGAGGCTCTCCAGTGCCGAGGCATCGATCGCGTTCACCGCCGAACACATGAGGACCACGTGGCAGAGCGCCGGCCGCGCCGCCACTTCCGCAAGCAGGAATTCCTCGAGCCAGCGGGCGTTCAGGTAGGTGAGGCTCTCGTCCACCCGCACCGTCAGCAGGTGCGGAAAAGTGATGACCTCATGCCTTTGGACGTTGCGGAAATGCTCCGTCCCCGGCACTCGGCCGACGATCGCTGCATGCGGCGTTGCACTCCGCCACAAGTGCAGGAGGAGGCTCGCGGCCACGCCAGCCACGATTCCTGGCTCAACACCCGCGAGCAGAGTGACCAGAATCGTAATCGCCATGGCAGCGAAGTCGCGCCGAGAATAGCGAAAGATGCGAAGTGGCGCGTTGACATCGATGATGGCAAGCACGGCGACGATGATGGTCGCCGAAAGCGTCGCAACTGGCAGCAGCGCCAGCAATGGCGCCAGAAACAGGGCGGCCAGGAATATGCCAACGGCAGTGAACGCGCCCGCCGCCGGAGTCTCGGCCCCGGCATCGAAATTGACGACCGAGCGCGCGAACCCGCCAGTCACGGGCATCCCGCCGGTTGCCGCTGCTGCCACATTTGCAGCACCAAGCCCGATGAGCTCCTGGTCGGGCACAATCCTCTGCCGGCGCCGCGCTGCCAGCGTCTGCGCAACCGAAACCGATTCGACAAAGCCCACAAGCGCAATGAGGAAGGCCGGAACAGCAAGCCGCCCCCATAGGTCAGGATCGGGCTCCGGCAGGCCGAGCGGCGGAAGGCCAGCGGGAATGGTGCCCACCACGGCCACCCCTTTTGCATCGAGCCCAAGTCCGGCCACGGCAGCAATGGCGCCGATGACAGCAAGTGCAGGCCCGCCGCGCGCGGCAAGCTCAGCAGCCCGGGGCGCAAGCCCAAGCCGCTCCAGGAGCGGCTTCAGCCCCTGCCGCGCCCACACCAGAAACAGGAGCGAAGCCAGTCCGACAACGAGTGTGGGCACGTGGGTTTGAGAGAGCGCCGGCAGCAGCGCCGTCAGCATTTCCGGAAGCGTGTCACCGCCACCGGCAACGCCGAACAGGTGCCGGAGCTGGCTCGTTGCAATCAGAATTCCGGAAGCAGTGATAAAGCCGGAGATGACGGGGTGCGAGAGAAGGTTGGCAAGAAAGCCAAGCCGCAGCACGCCCATGGCGAGCAGGATCAGGCCTGAGAGCAGCGCAAGCGCCAGCGCCGCCTCAAGATATTCGGCACTGCCCTCGGCTGCAACGCTTCCGGCCGCCGTTGCCGTCATCAGCGCAATGACGGCCACTGGCCCCACGGCAAGTGTCCGGCTGGTGCCGAACAGGGCATAAAGAAGGAGCGGCGCGATCGAGGCATAGAGCCCGACTTCGGCGGGAAGCCCGGCGAGCAGCGCATAAGCAAGGCTTTGCGGCACCAGCATGATGGTAACAACCAGCGCTGCGACCACGTCGCTTGCGAGCATCTTGCGGTCATAGTGCCGCCCCCACTCCAGGATCGGCAGCGCAGCCGCGAGCCTCACAGCGCCGCAGGCACGTGCAGGCCCCGGGTCGCACATCCGGGACGAGGCCCACGCCGTCGGGCACCGCCAGACGTCGATGGAAAGGCGCTGATATGGCCTTGCGCTGCCCCGCTTTGCTCCCCAGCAGCAAATTCCATCTCGGCAGCTGGCCTTCGGCCCCCCAGGCGGCAAGTCAAGCTTCAGGAAAACCCGCCAGAGATCCCCCTTGCTCAGGCCGCAGCTGCAAGCGCGCGTTCGAGCGGCTGTGTCGCAGCCTCCAGCCAGCGGGCCTCAGCACCGGCAAGCTGGGGCAGCAGCGCCTCGCGCACCCGGGCATGGTAGCTATCGAGCCAGGCGATCTCCGCTGGCGTCATCAGCGCTGGTGCAACCAGGCGGAGGTCGATGGGCGCCAGCGTCAGCGTCTCGAAGGCGAGCATCGGCTCGATGTCGCCAGGCCGCGCATCCTCAACCACGAGCACCAGGTTCTCGATCCGGATGCCATAGCTTCCAAGCCTGTAGAAGCCGGGCTCGTTCGAGAGGATCATGCCGGGCAGCAGGGGCTCATCGATCCCCGCCGCCGCTGCCGAGGCCGCGATCCGCTGCGGACCCTCATGCACCGAAAGATAGCTCCCCACCCCATGGCCGGTTCCATGGGCATAGTCGAGGCCCACGGCCCACAGATGCTGGCGGGCGAGGATGTCGAGCTGGCCGCCCCGCGTACCTCGCGGAAAGCGCGCCTCAGCAAGCGCAATATGGCCCTTGAGCACGCGCGTGAAATGGTCCCGCATTTCGGGCGTGGGCGTGCCGATGGCGACCGTGCGGGTGATGTCCGTCGTGCCGTCGGGATATTGGGCGCCGGAGTCGACGAGATAGAGGCTGTCGCCTGCGAGCTTGCGGTTGGTGGCCGCAGAGGAGCGATAGTGCGGGAAAGCCCCATTGGGCCCGAAGGCCGAAATCGTGTCGAAGGAAAGATCCCGAAACAGGTTCGACTCCCGCCGGAAGGCCTCGAGCTTCGCTTGGGCGGCAAGCTCATCCAGCCCGCCGCCCGGCGCCTCGCGGTCGAGCCAGGCGAGAAAGCGCGAAACCGCTAGGCCATCGCGCACATGGGCAGCGCGTGTTCCCGCCACTTCCACCGGGTTCTTCTGGGCCTTCAGCAGCACCGTCGGATCCCGCGCAAGCACAAGCGTGGCCCCTGCGGCTTCCAGCGCATCGGAAATGGCAGTGACGGAGCCGGCCGGATCAACCAGCACCCGCCTGCCGCCGAGCTCTGCCAGCGCTGCGGCGAACTCGGCGTAAGCGCGGATTTGCACCCCTTCGCCCAGATGGGCGCGCACTTCTGGCGTCACCTTCTCCGGCGCGATGAAGAGGGTCGCCGCCCCATCTGCTGCAACCAGCGCAAACGCTTCCACAACCGGGGTTCGGTTAACATCCGTGCCGCGCAGGTTGAACGCCCAGGCGATCGAATCAAGCGCTGCAATGACACCAAGCTCCGCACCTGCTGCGGCAATCGCAGCCCCGATCCGGGCGCGCTTGTCTGCGTGCGTTTCGCCAGCAAAGGCGAGATCGTGCACCAGCGCTGGCCCATTGGGCCGCGGCGGCTGCCCGGCCCAGGCCCGGTCCACCGGGTTCGCTGCCACCGCCACCAGCCGCACTCCCGGCGCGGCGCGGCGGATCAAGTCGAGCTCGCGGCGGCTGTGAAGCCAGGGGTCGAAGCCGATGGTCGCACCCGCGTTCGCATGGGCAGCAAGCCAGGCCCCTGGCGATGTCTGCGGCACGCCGCAGATTTCAAAGTCGGCCGGGTCCACCTCGTCCCTGACCTGCAGCGTGTAGCGCCCATCGACGAAGATGGCCGCCTTCCCAGGAAGCACCACGGCCGAGCCCGCCGAGCCGGTAAAGCCCGTCAGCCATTCCAGCCGCCTTGCATAGGCCGCCACATATTCGCTCATATGGGCGTCCGTCAGTGGCACCAGGAAGCCATCAAGGCCTTGTGCTGCAAGCTCGGCGCGCAGAAGCGCTAGGGGCGAGTCGGTCATGTGGCCATGCTAGGAAAGCCGGCAGGCGCTGGCCAGCCCGGCGCAACGAGCGCCAGCGCCCGGAACAGCCCGCCCATCGCGCCGACGCCAGCCAGGCGTGCGGCCTCAGCTTCAATGCGGCCGCGCACATGGGCGGGCTTGCCGGCCTTGAGCGCTTGGGCGCGGGCGCCAAGCCCGAGCGCCAGCAGGAACGCGCCCTGAGCGACCGGCCCGAAGGATTTGACTGGTGCTGCCCGCGCGGCCGCTGCTGCGACCGCAGCAAAATCGACATGGGCGCTCAAGTCCCCTTCCCCCAGCGCGGCGAGCGGCGGCGTCGGCCTGCCATCGAGGAGCGCCTGGAGCGTGTCACCCAGCGCCGGCCCGGAATGGCCATAATCGACGACGAGCGCTGCCCCGCCCTGCGCCGAGAGCCGCCGCGCGAGCGTCGCTGCCACCTGCTCGGCAGCGAAGTTGCGCTCGAAGACCGCGCCCTCGGGTGCCTCGACCAGCGCTTCCGGGATCATCGCCAGCCTGACCGGCTCGACCGCCCGGAACACGGGCTCGCCGCCGTCTTCGGCCACCGTCCGGACCGCCCAGCCGAGCGCGGTCCGCTCGAACTGGGTCAAGGGCAGCGAATCGAGAAACTCGTTGGCCACGACCAGGAGCGGCCCGTCATCGGGCAGGGTCGAGAGATCGGCATGGAAGCACGCCCGCGGCACCGCTTCGCGCTGCAGCCGCCGCAGCCGTTCCGAGGTCTCGACGAAATGGACCGGCGGCACGAGGCCGGCCGCAGCACAGGCCCGCAGCATGTCCTGGGCGAGCGTTCCCCGGCCCGGACCCAGCTCGACGAGATAGACGCGCGGCCGCCCGGCGCGCTGCCAAAGCTCCGCACACCAGGCCCCCACCAGCTCGCCGAACATCTGGCTCACTTCGGGCGCCGTCACGAAATCGCCTGCCGCCCCAAACGGCTCGCAATGGGCATAATAATGGGCGTTGGCGAGTGCCATCACACGCGCAAGCGGCAACGGCCCTTCGGCCCGGATCCGCGCCACAAGCGCGTCGCGGAAACTCACGGCAGGGCAGGCTGGCGATGGCGCACCCGCGCAATATGCCACACCCCGAAGAGGATCATCGGCACCGAGAGCGTCTGGCCCATGGTGAGCCCAGTCGCAAGCGTGCCAAGCTGCGCATCAGGCTCGCGGAAGAACTCAACCAGAAAGCGGAACAGCCCATAGAGCAGCACGAACAGGCCGCCAAGCAGCCCGGGCTTCAACCGTGCATCGGTGCGCCAGAACAGGAAGGAGAGCAGCACCAGCAGCACTGCCCCTTCGAGCGCCGCCTCATAGAGCTGGCTCGGGTGGCGCGGCTGGGGCCCGCCGCCAGGAAAAATGAGCCCCCAGCTGCCGTCGGTCGGCCGGCCCCACAGCTCCCCGTTCACGAAATTGGCCAGCCGGCCAAGCAGGAGGCCGATGGGCGTCACCACCGCCACATAGTCGAGCACCCGCCAGACGCTGAGCGCTTGCGCCCGGCAGTAAAGCACAATGGCGAGGATCACGCCCAGAAGCCCACCATGGAAGGCCATGCCCCCTTCCCAAAGGGCGAGGATCTTGACGGGATTGGCGAGATAGGTGGCAGGATCGTAGAACAGCACATAGGCAAGCCGCCCGCCGGCAATTACCCCGATGGTGCACCAGGTGACGAGATCGTCCACATGGCGCCGCTCCACCGGGCTCCCTGGCAGCCGGATCATCCGCACCAGCAGCCGCCAGCCGAGGAGGATCCCAGCGATATAGGCAAGGCTGTACCAGCGCAGGTCGAACGGCCCCAAGGACAGAGCGACCGGATCAAGCCCAAGGCGCGTCCATTCGACGGGAGGCTTCCAAAACGGCATGGGCGCTGCAATACGGAAGTGCGCGCGAAAGCGCCATGGGGCCGAACCGGGCCGGAGAGAGGGACATGGACGAAACAGCCGAGCTTGCAGAATTCCGGAGCGAGACGCGCGCCTGGCTTGCGGCCAACTGCCCGGAGGAGATGCGTCTACCCGTCCGCTCCGACAGCGACATCTGCTGGGGCGGCCGCCGTTTCGTCTTTTCCTCACCCGCCCAGAAGCTTTGGCTGGAGCGGATGGCGGAACGCGGCTGGACCGTGCCGGAATGGCCGCGCGAATATGGCGGCGGCGGCCTTGCGAAAGCCCAAGCCAAGGTCCTGCAGCAGGAAATGCGCCGGATCCGCGCGCGTCCCCCGCTCTCGTCCTTCGGCATCTGGATGCTGGGTCCTGCCCTCCTCAAGTTCGGCAGTGAAGCGCAGAAGCAGGCGCATCTGCCGCCGATCGCCCGCGGCGAGATCCGCTGGTGCCAGGGCTATTCCGAACCTGGCGCCGGCTCGGATCTCGCCTCCTTGCGCACCTCCGCCGTCCTCGATGGCGACCATTTCATCGTCAATGGCCAGAAGATCTGGACCAGCTACGCCGACAAGGCCGACTGGATCTTCTGCCTGGTGCGCACCGAGCCAGACGCGCCCAAGCATCTTGGCATCAGCTTCCTTCTCTTCGACATGGAAAGCCCCGGTGTTTCCACGGCCCCCATCCGCCTCATTTCCGGCTCCTCGCCCTTCTGCCAGACCTTCTTTGACAATGTCCGGGTGCCGGCTGCAAACCTGGTCGGCGCGCGTGGCCGCGGCTGGGAAATTGCCAAATATCTCTTGACCCACGAGCGCGAGATGATCGGTGGGATGGACTCAGGCGCTACCGAAGGCCGCGACGGCATGGCCCAGATTGCCAAGCGCGCGCTCGGCCTCAGCGAAGACGGGACACTTCCCGATTCGCTGCTTCGCACCGATGTCATCCGCCAGGAAATCGACAGCTGGGCCTTTGCGCTCACCATGGAGCGGGTCAAGGACGAAGCAAAGGCAGGCCAGGGGGTCGGCGCCCTTTCCTCCATGCTCAAATATTATGGCACCGAGCTCAACAAGCGCCGCATGGAGCTGATGATGTCGCTCCAGGGGACGGAAAGCCTGCTCTGGGAAGGAAAGGACCGCGAAGGGGACTTGGCCCGCGCCTGGCTCCGCAGCCGCGCCAATTCAATTGAAGGCGGCACAAGCGAAGTGCAATTGAACATCATCGCCAAGAACTTGCTGCAGCTGCCGGCGGCCTGAAAACCGGGGGAGGAGGCGATGGCGCTCGCACTGACCGATGATGAGCGGATGATCCGCGACTCCGCCGAAGGCTTCTTCGCCGAGCATGCCCCCGTCTCGGAACTGCGCCGCCTTCGCGACAGCAAGGACCCAACCGGCTTTGACCGCGAGCTGTGGGCGAAGATGGCCGAGCTCGGCTTTGCTGGCGTTGCCATTCCGCAAGCCCATGGGGGCGCCGGTCTTGGCATGGTCGCCGCCGGCCTTATCCAGGAGGCAATCGGCCGCAATCTCTCCCTCTCCCCCTTTTTTTCGACGGGCATTCTTGCTGCCACGCTCGTCTCCCGAGGCGGAAGCGATGAGCAAAAGGCCGCCCTTCTCCCCAAGATGGCGGCAGCCCAGATGATCGTGGCGCTCGCCGCGGATGAGAAGCCCCGCCACACGCCTGCCCATATCGCAACGCGCGCCGAACCCTCGGGCAACGGCTTCCGCCTCTCGGGCGTCAAACCCTTCGTCCTCGACGGCCAGGTCGCTGACCGTCTCATTGTGGCTGCCCGCACGTCTGGCAGCGAGAGAGAGGAGAGCGGCATCACACTCTTCCTCGTCGACCCCAAAGCCAAAGGCGTGACAGTCGAGCCCCGCTCCATGGTCGATTGCCGCAATGTGGCGCGTGTCACGCTCGAAGGTGTCGAACTTGATGGCGCTGACGTCCTCGGCACCGTCGGCGAGGGCCTCGCCCTTCTCGAAGCCGCACTCGATGCCGGCCGCGCCTGCCTTGCCGCAGAAATGCTCGGCATCGCGGACCGGGCCTTTGCGCTTACCCTCGCCTATTTGAAGACTCGCGAACAGTTCGGCCGTCCCATCGGCAGCTTCCAGGCGCTCCAGCATCGCGCCGCCCACCTCTTCTGCGAAATCGAGCTCGCCAAGTCGGTCACCTTGAAGGCGCTGCGGGCGCTTGATGAGGCCGACGCGCGCGCCCCGGTGTTCGCAAGCCTTGCCAAGGCCAAGGTCGGCGAAGTCGCAAAGCTTGCCACCAACGAGAGCATCCAGATGCATGGCGGCATCGGCATGACCGACGATGCCGACATCGGCTTTTACATGAAGCGCGCACGTGCGGCGGCCGAGACCTTCGGCGACTTCGCCTTCCATGGCGACCGCATCGCCCGCCTCATGCGCTATTAGGGAGACACAGGATGGCGCTCACCCCCCTCGATCTCGCCCAGGATGCGGCGATCGCGGCGATCACGGCCCCCGGCGGGCCGCTCGCCGTCGGCCCCGTGACGGTGCGCGGCCTCGAGCTTCCCGGCTTCGTCAACGCGCCCGGCAACCTGCGCGATCTCGTTGCCATGTTCATGCCCGCCCATGCCGAGAAGGAGTTCCTCGTCTACCAGGGTGAACGCCTCCGCTTCGGCGAGGTGAGCGCGCTGGCCACCCGCATGGCCGCCATGCTCCAGCATCGGCACGGCATCGCCAAAGGAGACAGGGTGGCGATTGCGATGCGCAACTATCCCGAGTGGATCACGCTCTTCCTCGGCGCCATCATGCTGGGTGCCGTCGTCGTGCCCATGAACGCCTGGTGGCAGTCAGATGAACTTGCCTATGGCCTGCGCGACAGCGGCGCCCGCCTCGCCCTGGTCGATGAGGAGCGGCTCCGGCGCATTGCCGCAATTCCGGGCCTTTCCCTCCCCATGATTGCCGTGCGCACAAGCCACGCCGTTGCCGCCGAGCATGGCGCCACAACCCTTGATGACGCGCTCGCCGACTCGCCGCCCGCGCCCTGGTTCCTGTCTGAAATCCATCCCGAGGATGATGCGACCATCATGTATACGAGCGGCTCGACCGGCGCCCCCAAGGGCGCTGTCTCGACTCACCGCGGCATTGTCTCGGGCACCCTCTCCTACCTCGTCCAGGGCCTCGCCATGCTGCAACTTGCATCACAGCAGGGCGTGCAGCTTCCGCCGCAGCAAATCATGCTCTTGAATGTCCCCCTGTTCCACATCACCGGCCTCGTCCCCGTCCTCCTCGTCTCGATCGCAATCGGCCGCAAGCTCATCATCATGCACCGCTGGGACGCAGGCGAGGCGCTGCGCCTCATTGAGGCCGAGCGCTGCACCTACTTCGTCGGCGTCCCCACCATGAGCCTGGAGCTCATGCAGCATCCGGATCGTGACAAATATGATCTCTCAAGCCTCGTTGATATCGCCGGCGGCGGTGCGCCGCGCCCGCCTGAGCATGTCGAACGCCTTGCCAAAGCCTTTCCCGGCAAGAACCCGGCCATTGGCTATGGGCTCACCGAAACCAATGGCGTGGGCGCCGGCAATATCCGCGACAACTACCGCCTCAAGCCCGCCTCCACCGGGCGGCCGTCGAAGCCGATCGTCGAGATGATTATCGCCGATGAGGCGATGCGCCCGCTCCCGACAGGCGAGGTCGGCGAAGTGTGCATCCGCTCGGTCGCCAACGTCCGCGGCTACTGGATGAAGCCGCTTGCAACGGATGCCGCCTTCACCAAGGATGGTTGGTTCCGAACCGGCGATCTCGGCCGGTTCGACGAAGACGGCTATCTCACCATCGTTGACCGCAAGAAGGACATCATCATCCGCGGCGGCGAGAATATCTCGGCGGTCGAAGTCGAGGCCGCCATCTACAGCCACCCGGCCGTCGCCGAGGCAAGCGTCTTCGGCCTGCCCGATGAGCGGCTGGGCGAAATCGTCGGCGCTGTCGTCTATCCCAAGCCCGGCGAGCCGCTCGAAGGCGAAGCCGTTATCCAGTTCGTCGCGCGCGAGCTTGCCGCCTTCAAGGTGCCGGCACGCGTGTGGATTGCCTCCGAGCCGCTGCCCAAGCTCGGCTCTGGCAAGATCGACAAGGTCGGCCTGCGCACCCGCTTCCGCGCCGAGCATCTGGGCAAGGCCGCGTGATCTTCACGCTGCGGCGCGCACGCGTCGCTGACGCCTCCCGGGTCGCTGACCTTTTCCACCGCGCCTTTTCGGCCACTTTCGGCCACCTCTACCCGCCAGAGGATCTCGCCGCCTTCCTTGCGACATGCCCGGTCGAACGCTTCGCTGCCGAGCTTGCCGAACCGCGTTTTGCTGCCATGCTCGGCGAAGCAAGAGACGGCCGCCTCCTCGGCTATGTCCTGCTTGGCCCGCAAAGGCTCCCCCTGCCGCCGACCAGCCGGCGCTGGATCGTGCTGCGCCAGCTCTACCTCGAGGAGGAGGCGAAGGGCAGCGGCCTTGCCCAGGCACTCCTCGCCTGGGCGCTCGACGAGGCCTCCACCCGCGGCTTCGACGACATCTGCCTCACCGTCTACATCGACAATCACCGCGCCCGGCGCTTCTATGAAGGCTTTGGCTTCCGCGAGATCGGCGGCTACCCGTTCCAGGTTGGAAGCCGCATCGACGATGACCGCATCCTCGCCCGCCCGCTCGGGCCCGCCGATCGCCTCACCTGCCTCAAGGCCCCCGCGCTCGGCGTGCCCCACGGCTTCCTCGGCCGCACTGGCGGGGCTTCCCGGGGGCTCCATGCCGGGCTCAACACCAGTCTCGGCTCGGCAGACCGGCGCTCGGCCGTCGCCGCCAACCGCGCCCGCGCGCTGGAAGCCGTGGCACCCGGTGCTCGCCTTGTCACCTTGCACCAGGTCCATTCGGCACGCTGCATCGAAGCTGGAGACTGGCCCGATACTGCCCGCCCCCATGCCGACGCGCTGGTGACCGACCAGCCTGGACTGGCACTCGGGATCCTGACTGCCGATTGCGCACCCGTGCTCTTCTCTGACAGCACCGCCGGCGTCATCGGCGCCGCCCACGCCGGCTGGAGGGGCGCCCTTGCCGGCGTGCTCGAAGCAACACTTGCCGCCATGGCCCGCTTGGGGGCCCGGCCATCACACACTGTCGCTGTCATCGGCCCCACCATTTCGGCGGCAAGCTATGAGGTCGGCCCCGAGTTCCGCGCCCGCTTCGAGCGCGAAGACGAAAGCAGCGCTGCCTTTTTCGCCGATGGCCCGCAAGGCCGGCCCCACTTCGACCTGCCCGGCTATTGCCGCGCCCGGCTTGCCCGCGCGCACGTCGGCCAGATCATCGACCTCGGCCTTGACACCTGCACAGATGCGGCGCGCTTCTTCAGCTACCGCCGCGCAACGCGCGCTGGCGAGCCAGACTATGGCCGCCAGTTGAGCCTCGTTGCCCTTTCCGCTCAGCCGCTGGTTGCCGAATAGAGCGCCCACAGCCCGGCAATGTCTGCCATCGGCCCCGTCTTCATTTGCTCGAAGATCTGGCGCGCACCGGCGCGATTGCCCGCCTTCAGGGTCGCAATGCCGCGGAACAGCCTGGCCGAGTCCGCGTTCGGGCCCTTCTCGGCAACCGTGTAGGCCGAGATCGCATCGGGATACCGGTTGGCGCCAAGGAAGGCATTGCCAGCACCCAGCGCCCGGGCCGGGTCCTTGGCGTCCGCTGTTGCCGTGCGCAGCGCGTCCGCCGAGCGCTTGCTGGCCGCATCGACGATCTTCTGCGCCATGCTGTTCGAAGGCTCGACGAGCCCGCCAGCGACAGCACTGCGCACCACTTTCTCGGCATAGCCCGCTTGGCCGGAGACGATCGCCACCTTCGCAAAATCCTCGACTTCGGCTGCGCTGCGGATGGAGCCCGTCTCGAGCATCAAGTGATAAAGGCCAAGCTTTGCCTCGCGTGACATCGGCTGGTTCTTCATGTCCGCAAGGAGCGAGCGCCAGCGCGCCGGAGTCGGGTCCAGCCGCACCAGCTTCTGGATGGTCTGGGTATAGCCAGCGCGATCGCCCATTGCGAATTGGGCACCGGCAAGGTTCTGGAGTGCCGCGAGGTTGTTCGGGTTCCTGGCCACCATCTGCTGGTAGATCTTGGCTGCCTCTGCCGGCTTGTTCTGCTGCAGATAGGATTGCGCAATAATCGTGGTCTGGCCCGATTTCTGCGCTGCAGCGATCGCTTTGTCATACTGGCGGGCCTGGTAATAGAGCGGCGCCAGCTGCGACGGCGGCGCACCGATCGCCTCCAGCTCGGCTGCAGCCCGGCCGAAATTGCCTGACCTTGTGTAGACATAGGCCGCCATCTGGGAAACTGCCCGCCGCTCGGCCGGAGTCTTCGCAGCTGCCCGGGCCTGGTCGATCGCGCTCTGCGCTGCGCCCGTGTTGCCGGCCCGCGCTGCGCTCTGGGCCGCCTGCAGCGGCCTGCCGACGGCAGGCGGCAGAGCCTGCGCAAGCGCTGGCGCTGCCGCGCCCGCAAAGAGAAGGCCCAAGGCCAAAACAGCCCCCCGCGGCGACCGCCAGCCCGCTCTGCCCTTCGATTGAACCCCAGTCACTGCCATCACCACCCCTCGCTTGCCGGGCACCGTGCCCGCATTTGCCACCACCGCCCCGACCTCCCGCGCCTGCCCGCTCCTTGGCCGGCGCCGTTGGACCCAGGGCTTTGGGCACATGCCGCACATGCCCGGTTCCCCGGGTGGACGGCAGGCCACTCCCCACGGAAGGAAAAAGGCATATCCAAAGCGCGCCGGCAAAAAAAGGGGGCAAGCGCTGGGCCAAGGCGGATTTCCGGCAAAAAAGGGGCTTCTGTCCTGCGCCCTGTGCGACTAGGTCGCCGCCGAACCCGCGCCGGCGCGCCGGGATCAGCGCAACGAAGAGGCGGGGATTGGCAACAGCATTCATCTTTCCAGGCCAGGGCAGCCAGGCTGCCGGCATGGGCAAGGCACTGGCAGACGCAAGCGCCGCTGCCCGCGAAGTGTTCGGCGAAGTGGACGAGGCGCTCGGCGCACATCTCTCCCGCCTCATGTTCGAGGGGCCAGATGCGGAGCTCACCCTCACTGCCAATGCCCAGCCGGCCATCATGGCGGCAAGCCTTGCTGCTCTTGCCGTCCTTGAGAAGGAGGCGGGCTTGCGCCTTGGAGAAGTCGCCGTCGCTGTCGCCGGCCACAGTCTTGGCGAATATTCCGCACTCGCCGCCGCCCGCGCGCTTCCGCTTGCCACCACAGCCCGCCTGCTGCGCCTGCGCGGCGAGGCCATGCAGGCGGCCGTGCCCCAGGGCGAAGGCGCCATGGCCGCCCTCCTCGGCCTCGGCTTTGCGGATGTTGCTGCCATCGCTGCCGAAGCCGCCCAGGGCGAAGTGCTTGCCGCCGCCAACGACAATGCCCCCGGCCAGGTCGTCGTCTCCGGCCATATCGCAGCGGTCACGCGGGCCATGCGCCTCGCCAAGGA